>CAYIKA010000016.1:7493-10344 GCA_964363905.1 uncultured Candidatus Saccharibacteria bacterium | reverse complement strand
GCGGTGCCGTGCTGATCGTCATGCATGACGGGGATATCGAGTACCTCGGCAAGGCGTCGCTCTATTTCAAAACATTCCGGAGCTTTTATGTCTTCGAGGTTTATGCCACCCCACCCTGGGGCGATAGCCGTAACGACGCGTACGATTTCATCAGGGTCATGCGTATCAAGCACAATTGGCCACGCATCAATGCCGGCAAGTTCTTTGAAAATAAGGGCCTTTCCTTCCATGACCGGGAGCGCGCCGTAGGGGCCAATGTTCCCAAGACCAAGAACCGCGGAGCCGTCTGAGATAACGGCAACTGAATTTCCCTTTACGGAAAGCTTTCGCGCGTCACTTGGCTTTGATGCGAGATGCATGGATGCGACACCCACCCCCGGCGTATAGTAGAGCGCAAAATCCTGTTTGGTTTTGAGCTTAACCCTTGCCTTAGTTTCTACTCTCGCACCCGTAGCGGCAAACGCGGCGAGAATCTTCTTTTGTTTTGCATCCATAGAAAAAGGTTAGAGGCTCAGTATAAATATAAAAGAAGCCGCGCACCACATTAGGGTGGTGGGCGGCGTGTTTTGGCTCATTTGTAGAAGAGTTTATCGTTCCAGACGCAGAGGACTGCCTCACGCTCACGCTCACGCTTTGTACTCTCACACAGACGACGTGCCTTTTCCTTCGTGATGCCGAGCACCTGGGTAAAGGAGCTCGATGCTACAAACATGCGGAATTGTGCCGTTTGATTACCCTGACCGATCATTGAGATTTTCCCACTGCGATCTACGCGAAATGATGCACTCTCTGCGTGCACGTTCTTGGTTGCGATATCGAGTGCACGAAGCGCGTACTCGCCGCGCGGGAGTGTGCTGGGGAGCGCTACAACAAAGGAATTATCCACTGGTCCTGCCCCAAGACTCCACGAGGACACCATGTTTTCGCCGCGCGCATCTACCACTACAAGCGCGCTTCCTGCGGGAAGTCCGTGGTACGCGAGCGTAATGCGGTAGGAACCTATTGCTTCACCCACGGTAAGAAATGGCATGGTGGCAGGCTTGTACAGAAGCGCGGTGCCAGGGAGCGCATTCATTTGTTTTATGGTGATCTGGAGATCGTTTGCAGCACGAGCGCCGTTTGGCACCAGAAGTACGGCAACTAACGCCAGAGACAAGAGTGCGAACGAAGGACGGAGAAGAGTCATGGAGAAAATACTAGAGTAAGTACCTTCCTATAGTAGCGTAGACCGGCGCTTAGCGGCAGGTCGCGAGAAGTGCCTTGCCGGTAGTGGGTCCCACAACGCCGTAGCCCGCACTACCTGCCTTAGCAATACTGTTCTTCACCTGGAAGGCCTTCACTGCCTTATCGGTAGCCGGACCAAATACACCGGTCACCTTTCCTTCTGGATAGATGGTCTTGTCTTGCGCGAGGATTTTCTGAAGACGCGAGACAGCACCCTTAGTTGCAGCGTCAGTACTGTTGAGTTCGAGCGAAGCACCAAACGCTACACACGCTCCTGTAGTCGGACTCTTGGTGCCCGTAGACGCTACTGGAGTAGGGGCAGGAGTGTCGGTCTGCACGACTGGCACGAGGCTGTAAAGCGCGTTGAGTGCATTGCGGGTTGCCGCGTCGAGTCTACCGGTTACCTTGATGCCCTTCTGAGTCTGGAAACGCGCAAGTGCGTCTGTAACACAGTCACGCATCACGCCATCGATAGGACAATTGATGAGCGTTGAGGGTACTGCGGGGTATACCCCCTGAAGTCGCAGTGCTGCTTGGAGCGAGTACATAGCAGTACTTGAGACTGCAGTTGATGTCGTTGCCGTTGAAGTGGCGGCAATATCACTCGTCCAGGTGTACGGCAGGGCGCGCGTCTCATATTTAGGTGCGGTAGTTGCCCCCAAGAAATCTTTTACACCCAGCGCGGTCTGATACCCCTGATCCTGATAGACCGCATTACGCATGGTTTCGTTCACATTCTTGGGCTCATAAATGTAGCTGTATTCCACGAGAATGCTTGGCACTTCTGAGGTGTTGTACGCGCCAAGCGCGATGAGATCCTGGTCTTCCACTACACCCTTATCTTCAATAGGAAGCGTCGAGGTCGCATTGAATAGATTCAGGCGCTTAAACACGGCTTCGCCTGCGTCTCTCGAGGCGTCGGCATTGCTGTACTGACTGTCCGGAACGTACACCGTAAGCCCGGTGTACGTGCCTGGCGTGGTGTCAGTGTGGCCACCCGAGTCATTCAAGTGCACGTGGATCATGAGGTCGACATCGTTCTCGTTTGCCCACTTTGTGATGCCGTAGAGACGAAGTGCGACATCGGTAGGTGCGGCGTTATGACTGGCCTGATCTTCGTTTTCCTTTATCTTCCCTTTCTTTTGAAGCTTCTTCATCGCTTTCTTTTGTTTGTCGACGAATTTCTTGATTGAAGACATGCTGCGATCAAAATAGCTCTCCAGATCCCCGTTCCAGCCTTCGGTACCACGCGCAACAAGTACGTCGAGGTTTGGGTCGGTGCGAAGCTCTGCAGCGATCTTTTCTGAAATAGATATCGAGAGTTCGCGCTCATAGTAGCCGTTGTACTGCGCGCCGCCGTAGTCAGACTCATGACCCGGCACGATGAGGATGCGCACTTTCTTGCCGGTTGTGGCGGCTTCCTGGTACGCCGCGCGCACGTCGGTGGTCGCGACCCCTTTTACGAAGCCTTTACTGGTAGTAGCCGCATGAAGCGACGCAAATGGAAGGGCGAATAGAAACGATGCTATGAGTAAGACGGAGACAATAACGGAAGTGCGATAGGAAAGGTGCTGCATATATATCAACTATATAGTATGAGACGGATGAAGGTACGGTGATCTTTCAC
>CAYIKA010000016.1:1225-7393 GCA_964363905.1 uncultured Candidatus Saccharibacteria bacterium | reverse complement strand
TGAGCGTATACTTTCTGCTATGCAGCCCGAGGATTTACTCGAAAAACACTTCACCCGCCTAAAGCCCGATCAGAAGAAGGCACTCGCAAAACTCGGGTTAGTTACCGTACGCGATCTGGTCTATCACTTCCCTGCACGCTACGAAGCAGCAGGGCCGACCGGCACTATTGCGGGCGCTTCGACCGGGGACGAAGTTACCCTCTACGGTACGATTCGCAAACCCGAAACACGCAAAGCATGGAAAAGTCGTCGTCCCATAGCCGAAGCATGGCTTGAAGACGCGTCAGGCCGCATCAAGATGATGTGGTTCAATCAGCCGTACATCGCAAAGACGCTTAATGACGGCATGGTGGTGCGTGCCACCGGCAAAGTGACCGGGACTGACGGAAAACACTACCTCGCAAATCCAGACATCGATCGCACCCCCATTCAGCCAGAAGACCTGCACGACAATTTATTTGCAGACGCGTCAGTTGAAGGCATGGACACGCTCTATGCTATTTATCCGGAGTCCAAGGGCGTGTCGTCCTTATGGTTCCTGCATGCGATGAAGCGATTGTTTGAAGGACATTTACATGAAGTTATTCCTGATCCCATTCCTCCCGAAATTCTCGAGCGCTACAACCTACCCACTCTTTCAACCGCGCTCGTGTGGATGCATATGCCAAAGAAGCTCGCCGATGCACAGGCGGCGCGTAAGCGCTTCGCGTTTGAAGAAGTGTTTGCGATTCAGCTGGGTATGGAAATCGAACGAAGCAAGGCCACCAAAGAGAATTCACTTCCGGTTGCGGTCGACCGGAAGCGCATGAATGAATTTGTCGCCACCTTCCCCTTCCCACCGACCGAAGCGCAAGAGAAAGTGTTCGAGCACATTGTGTCTGATTTCGAGCGGGCGCATCCGATGCGCCGACTTCTTGAGGGTGATGTGGGTAGCGGTAAGACCGCAGTAGCGGCCGCTACTGCGTACATGGTCGCGACCTCACTCCCGCCAGGACGCAAAGCCGGCACCCTCCAGGTGGCGTACATGTGTCCGACCGAAATTCTTGCGAAGCAGCATTTCTCTACCTTTGTTTCGTATTTCAAAGATCACCCTATTCCGATTGGTCTCATAACCGGAAACGAGTGTCGTAAGTTTCCCTCCAAGGTGCCGTACGAGGAGTCGGCCAAGATTTCGCGTGCGCAGTTTTCAAAGTGGGTAAAGAACGGCGAGATTCCTATCGTCATTGGTACGCACGCACTCGTGTATAAATCACTCGAGTTTCAAAACCTTGCGTACGCCATCATCGACGAACAGCATCGCTTTGGTAAAGCACACCGTCAAAAATTGGTGTCGCGCGGAGGAGTGTCTCCTCACCTACTCTCGATGACCGCAACCCCTATTCCGCGCACGCTCGCACTCACCATTTATGGTGATCTTGATATTTCACTCCTTGATCAGATGCCGCTCGGGCGTAAACCGGTCATCACCGAAGTACTCGATGCGACTAAGCGTGAAGTCGCCTACGCACGCATGCGCGAAGAGATGGATGCGGGACGCCAAGCCTATGTGATTTGTCCACGCATCGATGAACCAGATCCAACTAAAGAAATGGCTATTCAGGCAAAGTCGGTGACCGCTGAAGCGGAACGTCTGCGTACAAGTGTGTTCCCCGACAAGAGTATTGAGATACTCCACAGTAAGATGACGCCGAAAGAAAAAGAAGACGTGATGGATCGTTTTGCGAAGGGCTCGGTCGACATACTGGTCGCAACCTCCGTCGTTGAAGTCGGCGTGAACGTGCCGAACGCAACGGTGATTTTAATTGAAGGCGCAGAGCGCTTCGGACTCGCGCAGCTGCATCAGCTGCGCGGGCGCGTCATACGCTCGAGCCAGCAAGCATACTGCTTTGTAGTGCCGGAAAAGTTTTCAGGCAATACCAAGGACCGTTTGAAAGCACTCGTGACCGCAAAGAATGGATTTGAGCTTGCAGAGTACGACCTAGCACTCCGCGGGTCCGGAGAACTTTACGGTGCACGTCAGTGGGGTGTGTCTGACATTGCAATGGAAGCATTGAAGAATTTGAAACTGGTTGAGGCAGCCCGCTCGGAGGCGAAGAATATGGTGAAAAAGGATGCGGATTTGAAGAAACACCCAGCGCTCAGAGCACTCGCGGAGGAGGCGGTCGCCCACGTGCATCCCGAATAAAAGAAAGAGGACAGCCATTTCTGACTGTCCTCAGGACATACTGTACTAATCGATCTGCATCAACTTGCCGTCGAATCCCGGCTCGTTCCAGACGGCGATGAAGTATGACTCAGCGCCAAAATGAACTTCAAGGAAAGGATCTGGATCGGGAATGGCTCGTAAGGTTGCCTCAACCCACTTGAACCATGAGCCGTAATCTTTCAGGAGTTCATGGGTCACAAAACGCGTCTCCGGCAAGGCGCGACGGATATCGAGCGCCATTTGAAGTGCTTCTCTCGGGATGAAGTGAGAGTCTAGATGAATGAAGTTCTTGTTCACATCCCTAATCCGCCATTCACGACGAGGCACGATTGCGTGTTCAGCCCAGGTCATTGCACAACCCAGACCGAAGATAGCGCCCCACGGAAAAGTGATTGCTTTTATCGCGGCAGTGTTGTCCGCCAGAGCGGCAATGACCACCACCAAGATGACGAGAAAACCGGAGGCAATCATGGGCATCCCGAAGGTCTTCAGAATCAGGTTCAGCAGGTTGCGTGATTGAGCCGCCTTGTACCTGAGCACCGAATCGCGATTGAGCGGCCGAATTCCGAGACGAGAAAGCGTCTTCAAGAGCACGACATCGACTGGCACGTCGATTGCCTCTTTGGCCATCGCTTCTTTCAGCGAGCTGTACCCCAGCTCGCGACCCACTGTGTCGGCAAATGCTCGTCGCTCTTCGAGTAGAGCCACTTCAGCATTTGCCGCATCGATATGCGCAGTGCGTATATTGATAATCCTTTGAATCTCTTCCTGCTTCATGCGGGAAAGCTTCCGATTCGACATATCTATTCTCCTCATTAGGAAGTTGATTTGAACGCATTACTTCTAAAGGCACTAAACCACACACTTTGTCCTATAGCAACGAACAATTCTTATTAATCAAACGCTCAGGTGGGTTTTGGTACAAATAGCGACAGATGTAAAGGAATCACCATGCCTGACAGCAAACTAGAACTTGAGGAAAGTATTCGCTATCCTCTTCAACGCATATGGGAAGCACATGAGGAAGCCGACGGTATCGTTCGTGCTTCTCAGCTACAGTGCATGCATGAGCGCTGGAGCAGTAATCAAGAGTGGTGCCCGCAGTGCTACAAAACAATGATTCCTCATTAGGAAGAAACCGGTCCCGGCGAAAGTCGGGACTTTTTGTTTGTGCCGTAGGCATTTGTGGTCACGAGTTGCGACAAGGACTCGAACCTTACAGGTTCCTGTACACGTTGCGGATATTCCGATGCGCTACGCTTTCGGAATATGCTCGCAACATCTTCGAGTCCAGGACGCAGACGTCTCACGTCTGCTTGCCCGCACAAATTGCCACAGGCATTTGTGCGTCCACCTGGACTCGAACCAGGGACCGCGGAGGTATAAGCTCCGTGCTCTAACCAACTGAGCTATGGACGCTCTCACAATCTACAACTTTTTCTTCGATGCAGCATCTGGGAGTAGACGAATATGGCTTGATGTGTCAGTTTACGGTGAGAGCATTCAGGGAGACTCACATGACCGATACCTATGGCACCCCCGCAAAGGGACCGAGGTCACTGACACTGATGGAACTGCAGATACTCGCACTACTGTGCGTCCTAGCTGCAGTACTCGGCCCCGTGATCGCCACGGTCCTTTTGTGGCATATGTGGCGCGGTGGTGGAGTTAGCAAATGGCGAGAAGAGTGGGCAATGCTTACGCTTCTGACCCTACTCATCACAGTAATACTATCCGTTGCAGTACACTCGATGCGTGCAATGACGGGATACGTGGAATTCAATGCCGACCAGCTCTGGCTCCTCGTGAGCTACCCGGTATTTGGCCTCATCTTGTTCTTCACACTCCTGCGCAAGGAATTGTTCGAGCACTAATCGCAAACCGCGGACCTTTTCAGGTCCGCGGTTTTTGTATTCCCTACTTTTGGGTTTACGGAAGTGCCTCCGCGATAACGACCGGATGTTCATCTTCCTTCTTCTTTGGCGTGATGCCGTTTGCGATAAGGAGATTCTCGAACTCTTCGCGCTCAATCGTCTCTACTTCAACGAGACGCTCGGCGATAGCTTCGAGCGCGCCACGATGATCCACCAGCACCTTGTGTGCGCGCACCTTGGCGTCTTCAATCATGCGCGTGACCTCGGCATCAATCTTGCCTGCAATTTCCTGCGAGTAGTTTGCGTCGCCATAGCCGCGATCCACCGCAAACGCGACTGGACCAATCTTGTCTGACATACCGTAGCGGGCAACCATGTCGCGCGCGAGTCCGGCGATAACCGCAAGATCGTTCGAGGGGCCGGTGGTGAGGTCATTAAACACGAGCTCTTCTGCAACATATCCGCCCAAGGTTGCCGCAATATCATCCATAAATTCCTTACGCGACTGCATCTTCTTGTCTTCAAACGGAAGCTTGAGGGTGTAGCCTCCTGCGCGTCCACGACTGATAACCGAAATCTTGTGTACCGGGTCAGCGTATGGAAGCACGGACGACACGAGTGCGTGACCAGCTTCGTGGTACGCGGTGAGACGCTTCTCCTTCTTAGAAAGGAGGTGACTCTTACGTTCCGGACCGAGCATAACTTTCTCAATCGAGCGGATGAGGTCGTACTGCGTAATCTCTTTGCGGCTTTCGCGCGCCGCAAGGATCGCACCCTCGTTCATGAGTGAGTAGAGCTCGGCGCCCGAGAAGCCCGGGGTGCGCTCTGCAATCACCTCGAGGTTCACGTCTGCACCAAACGGCTTCTTGCGCGCATGTACGGTGAGAATTTCAAGACGATCCTTACGATCAGGCAGATCAATCATCACGCGACGATCGAAACGTCCCGGACGCAGAAGCGCGGGGTCGAGTACATCAGGACGGTTGGTTGCCGCCATCACAATCACCTTCTCGGTTGGATCAAAGCCGTCCATCTCCACAAGAATCTGGTTCAAGGTCTGCTCGCGCTCATCGTTACCGCCACCAACTCCGGTGCCGCGCACACGTCCTACTGCGTCGATTTCGTCGACAAAGATAATAGATGGTGCAGTGCGCTTTGCCATGTTGAACAGGTCGCGTACACGGCTTGCACCCACACCCACAAACATTTCTACGAACTCAGAACCTGAGATGGAGAAGAATGGCACACCCGCTTCGCCTGCAACCGCGCGTGCAAGCAGTGTCTTACCGGTGCCTGGTGCACCCATGAGAAGAATGCCCTTTGGAATACGCGCGCCGATGTCGAGAAACTTCTTTGGGTTCTTCAAGAAATCGACGATTTCAAGAAGCTCTTCCTTGGCTTCCTTGGCACCCGCAACGTCTGCAAAGGTCACGCGCTGGGTCGTGTCGGCAGGATCGATCATCCTTGCCTTTGACTGACCAAACGTAAACGCCTGCATGCCGGCACCGCGCACTTGGCGCGTGAGGAACCAGAACAAGACGGCGAGAAGAATGATCGGCAGAAGGACTGGTGCGAGGTTCAAGAACCAGAATTTAAATCCTGATTCGTTCGCGATTTCTATTTTGGTCTTCGCGAGCTCGTCGGGAGTCACACCATATATAGCGAGCGTCTCAGGAAGACCCTGACTCTGCTCCTTCATCGAGGTCTTCTGAACGCCTTCGGCGTACGAGAGCGTGAGGTCATTACCTTCGACTTTGATGTCGGTCACCTGCCCCGCCTTCACATCGGCTGCTACCTGCGAGAGCGCGATGTGTTCCTTTTCTTTTCCGTGTCCGAGGAAGAGCGAGTAGAGACTAATAAGGAGGAGGAACACGAGCACCGTCGAGAGAAGATTGCCCATGAAGCCTGGGGTACCAGGTGTCAGGAATCGTTTAGGACCCGGCGCTTTGCCTGGTCCCTTTCCTCCCTTCTTCTGCATGTTCTGCGGCTTGTGCGGACCTTTTTTGTTTGGTGATATAGATGCCATTTTTTTGGGATGAGTCTTCGACACTATACAATAGTACGAATTGCTATGGAAACGATGAAGAA
>CAYIKA010000016.1:0-1125 GCA_964363905.1 uncultured Candidatus Saccharibacteria bacterium | reverse complement strand
ATGGTCGATACGATATCGAAGCAGTACCTGCCACTTGATCTTGAGAAAGCCGAGTCGACGTCGACCAAATTTTTTGTTCCCGTTACGGACGTGAAGACCGGCACTACACGCTTCATCAGCAACAACGAGTGGATGAATCCCTACGAAGTCATGCGCGCCGCAACCGCCATCCCCCTTCTCTATAACGGTCACGTAACGCTTGGCAGCCGCACCTACCTCGACGGCGACTTCTCAACCGGCATGATCGACCTCATCGAGACGGCCATCAAAGCAGGCGCGAAGCGTATTCTTTGCATCACCAACTCAGACGCACCGACCAAACTCGGCAAGGCACTGCTGCGGGTATATGGTGCACTGCTGCGTCCGGGACTACGCGCCGCACTCTTTCGTGACCTTGAAGAAAGTCCGACCATTGTCTGGCCCGATGGAATTCAATTCACCCTCATCTCCCCCACCTCACTACTACCGACCGTTCTCTACACGCGTGAGCGTCGCAAGGTAGTCGAGGCGTACAACATGGGTCGCGATGATCTCTTGGCAAAAAAGGACGAAATAGAAGCACTGTTTCGCAATCCGTCCTAAAGCGATATCGTAGAGGTATGAGTCTCCTCGAGAACAAAAAGGCGCGCCTGCGGTACGAGGTGCTTGAAACCTATAGTGCAGGCATGGAACTTATAGGGAGCGAAGCGAAAGCGCTCCGCAGTAAGCTCGGATCCCTCGACGGGAGTCGGGTGCTCATTCGTGGCGGCGAAGCGTTTCTCGTGGGCGCTACCATTCCCCCATTCCAGGTCGCTAACACCGCGGAAAGCTATGACCCTGAGCGTCCGCGCCGCCTCCTCCTTTCTAAGAAGGAAATAGCTGAGTTTTTGGACGCCGAGGCCAAGAAGGGCTTGACAATGGTGCCTTTGGAGGTGTATAATAGTAAGAGGTACCTGAAGATTCGCGTGGCGATTGTGCGTGGTAAAGGCAAAGCCGACAAACGCGAAGATTTGAAACGTCATGATGCAGAACTCGACATACGTCGAGCACTCCGCAGCAAATAGGCGGGCCAATCGCGTTCCCTACACGATCTCCTGATAGTGTAGGGAACGGGGGTGACCGGCTTTGACGGTCTGTACTTTGAGA
>CAYIKA010000015.1:8582-11038 GCA_964363905.1 uncultured Candidatus Saccharibacteria bacterium | reverse complement strand
GTGCCGCAATCTTTGCGATATGACGCACCAAGGATTCAATGTCCGCAATTGCTTCGGCTTTGGTGTCATCACTCTTAATTTTCTTATACGGTTCACGCTCTGTCATGAACACGTCTCCCTTCCCCACGTGTTCCCACACCAGGTTCATCGCATCGTTGAATTTATAGAGCGTCATAAACGTAGTGAACGCTTCTTCAATAGCAGTATCTTCTGCAGTGAGTGCAACCGGCACAGGCAGGTGATCCTCCGCGAGCTTCATTACACGCGCCACGAGGTTGCCGAGGCCGTTTACCAGGTTGCCACTATAGATGTCGGCGATTCCCTCGAGCGTCATATCAGAGTCTTCAAATGGACTCACGTGACGTAGGAGTAAGTAGCGCACTGCGTCCACGCCGTAGATGTCGGCGAGTGCGACCGGATCGATGACGTTACCGAGCGACTTGGACATTTTCTGTCCGCCCGAGTTTATAAACCCATGTATGAATATCTGCTTCGTAGGAGCAACCCCTGCGGACATGAGCATGGCCTGCCACATAGCAGACTGCTGACGCAGATTGTCTTTGCCCGCAAACTGCAGGCCCGGCCACCACTTCTGGAAGCCTCCTTCTTCGCGCGGCCAGTTAATGACGGAAATATAATTTACCAGTGCATCGAACCACACATACATGACATGCTCGTCGTCGCCCGGCACCGGCACACCCCACGGAAGTTTTTCCTTGCGACGACTAATACTGAAATCTTTGAGACCCATAGACACGAATGAATGAATTTCTCGGAATCGTTCCTCAGGCACCACGAAGTCAGGGCGATTGGCGTAAAGGTGCAGAAGCTGTTCCTGGTACTTCGAGAACCGGAAGTAGTAGTTTTCTTCCTCGATGATCTGTATGTCGAGATTTGGATGAATGAGACAGTGTCCGCGCTCATCGAGCTCCGAGTCCGTCTTCTCAAGCTCGCAACCCACACAGTACTTCACCGCATACGCGGCTTTGTATATGTCACCATTACTTTCGCAGCGCTTCCAAAACGCTTGCGCCGCGCCCTTGTGTCCCGGACTCGTCGTGCGCGTAAACGCGTTGTAGGAAATACCGAATCGGTCAGCAAATGATTTGAAGCGTGCCGCGTATTCGTCCACATAGTCCTGTGGGTCCTGTCCGCGCTCTATCGCCTTCTCGTAGATTTTGGTGCCGTGCTCATCGGTACCAATGTTGAGAAACACTTCCTCGCCTTTCGCGCGAAAGGTGCGTGCGAGCGTATCAGCCTGCACAAACTCCAGCGCGTGTCCCAGGTGCGGGTCGGCGTTTACGTACGGAATCGTGGTGGTGATATAGCGAGCCATTGTTGTTAGGCGACTTCGGCGCGCGCCTTCTTCCCGCGTTCAACATCGCTCAGGAATTCGCGTGCAGCGGCCGCAAGCGGCACCGAGAGAAGCACGCCAAGGAACCCTGCGAGCGAACCGCCCACAATGAGCGCGAGTATCACCAGGAGTGGTGGAATGCCGACCACCTTGTTCACCACCAGCGGATAGATGAGGTGCGCTTCAAACTGGTTCACGATGAAGAAGAGGCCGGCCACAATCACGGCGAGCCCAACACCTCCGGCCGTAAACGCAACCACGGTACCAAGCACACCTGCAGCAACCGATCCAAAAATCGGAATGAGGTCGAGAACCGCCGCAAGTACCGCAAGCAGAAGTGCGTACGGCACGCCAAGGATAAGGAGTCCCAGATACACAATCACCCCCACAATAAGTGAGAGTAGAAGTTGTCCCTGCATCCAGAGTCCAATCTTCTTCTTGGCGCGTAGCCAAAGGTCGATAACGTACTCCTCTTGTTTACGAGGTGTCACGAGACGGAGGAAGTCATCGACACCCGTGTCCTGAATCGCAAAGTAGAACGAAAGCACAATGACGAGAATGAGGGAGAAGATGCCGCCGAAGAAGGTCGACACGACACGCACCGTACCACCGGACGAATCAGAGAATGCAGAGCGGAATGCGAAGACGGTGTCGAGAATGGACTGTGCCTGGTTCTCCCCTGCCGCCACCTGTGCAGGCGATGTAAATGCCGTGATCGATGCGGGAAGGTTTAGGGTATTCAGGTAGTTAGGCGCGGTCGAAATAAAGTTCTGTGCGTCCTCAAGAATCGGCGGGAAGAAGGCATAGACGATGCTGAACAGTGAGCCAAATACCGCAAAGTACATAAACGCCACCGCAGCAATGCGCGGAATGCGCCGCTTGGTGAAAAATGACACACCCGGCTCGATTGCCGAGGCAATAACGATAGCGGTGAGCACAAGCAGAAAGAGATCCCGAAGGGTCCAGACCGCATAGGCAAGCACGAGAATGAGGAGCGTGCGGAGCATGGTCCCCGTCGTAATGGTGATTGAGACGTTTTTATCCATAGGGGCATGCTAGCACACCCGCGAAAATACTGAACCAAATAAGAAAAAGCCGTCCT
>CAYIKA010000015.1:1323-8482 GCA_964363905.1 uncultured Candidatus Saccharibacteria bacterium | reverse complement strand
ATATTACACCATTGTGGTGTATTTGTCAAATGACCGAACGGAGGCGGGCGACTAGATCATCGATGGACAAGCGCTCCTGTTCCCCACTGTCGCGATGGCGGAGCGTGACGGTGTCGAGAAGATCAGGGTTTTCGCCGAGCGTGTCGAAATCAATCGTGACGCAGAACGGCGTACCGATTTCGTCCTGACGACGATAGCGCTTACCGATATTGCCGTTATCATCCCAGGCAATTGCCGGATGTATCTTCTGAAGTTCCTTACGGACCTCTTTGGCTTTCGCTACGAGTTCTGGCTTGTTCTTCAAAAGCGGTGACACCATTGCTTTGATCGGGGCGATCTTTGGATCGAGTGCAAGAAGGGTGCGCTTCTCTCCTCCAAGTTCGTCCTCACGGTACGCGCTCGCAAGCACCGCAAGCAACGTGCGGCCCACGCCAAGAGATGGTTCGATCACGTGAGGAATAATTTTTTCACCGGTCGACTCATCGAGATATTCAAGCTTGGTGCCTGAGTGCGTTTGGTGCGCCGTTAGGTCAAAATCCGTACGGTACGCGAGGCCCCACAATTCTTTGCGGCCAAATGGGTAATCGAATTCAAAATCGATTGTGCGCTTCGAGTAGTGTGCGCGGTCTTTGTCTTCTACTTCTAGCTCGTGAAGCGCTTCGGTCGGCAGACCAAGCGCCTTGGCAAACTCATGCATGAGCGTGCGCCACTCTTCAAACGCTACTTCCCACTCACCGGGACGTACAAAATACTCTACCTCCATCTGCTCGAGTTCGCGTACGCGGAATATAAACTCGCGCGGAGCAATTTCATTACGAAATGCCTTACCAATTTGTGCGAGACCAAACGGAAGTTTCGGGTGTGCAGAATCAACAACATTTTTGAAGTTCACGAACATACCGCCCGCGGTCTCGGGACGCAGGTACACGGTCGCCGCTTCGTCTTCGGTTGCACCGGCCTTTGTCGCAAACATCATGTTGAACTGGCGTGTCTCGCCAAAGGTTCCCTTCTTCCCGCATGAAGGACACGTATCCGCGTCCTCCAGATGATCTGCGCGAAAACGCTTCTTACAGTTACTACACTCGACAAGCGGGTCCGAGAAGCCGCTCACGTGACCCGACGCTTCCCACACTTTTGGATTCATCAGAATCGCTGCGTCCACGCCATACATATCGTCACGCGTATCAACGAACATTTTCCACCAAAGGTTTTCGATATTCTTCTTGAGCGCAACGCCAAGCGGTCCGTAGTCAAAGGTACCTGAGAGTCCGCCGTAGATTTCGGAGCCAGGAAACACAAAGCCCCGGCGCTTGGCCAAGGAGACGATGGTATCGAGCGTGACTGCTTCTTTACTCATGAAGACTACTGTACCTGGCCAGAGGTCGCCTGGAAAGCCGGATCACTCAGTATGAGCGTGGTGAGCTCTGGAGCGCTTCCCGTGAGCTTCCCTTCCGTAAAGCGATCAATACCGGTGACTTGCTGCCCAGTCACGAGCACCGGACTTGTGCCGCGATCGCCGCTGCGCGGAGTGAGTGCTACCTGGAAGGACATTTTCTTAGCGGTCGTGCCCGCAGCTACATCACCCGCGTTCCAGGTCACTGTGCGCGCAACTTCGTTATAGGTAACTGATCCGTCGGAAGGACTCGACTGACCGGTGAACCTCACGTTCGACGGAAGTTGTCCTGTGACTTTTGCGGTACCGACCGAATTCACCGTGTTTGCGAGCGACCATTCGATCGTGTAGGTACTCTCTTTATCCGCGACGGGCGGCCACGGACCAGTGTTTTTAAATGCGCCCGTCGTGCGTACTGCGCGCGCAACAAGCGAAAGATCGGTGCCAATCTTATAGGTACGCGTAATCGTTGAAGCTGCGGTCGTCGGCACATTACTTTCGTTTATACGGCGACCGGCGACCGATACCGTGAACGTGACGGTAGGATTGCGCAGACCCGTAAGGGCATCCCCTTTCTTTGTCGAAAGGTAGAACGTACCGTTACCGGTTTCAGACGGACCGATTTGTGCGAGCGCGGCAATGCGCTCCTTTGAGAACACAATGGTGCGATCGCCTGATCGATAGACACCGTTTGAAACATTTACGGATGCTGGATCAAATCCGCTACCCGTAAGCGCGATACTGAGCTGCGCATCCTGAATAGGTGCGGTGAGTGTGTTTATCCACGACAGAACACCGTCGAGCTGCTGGCCGGTGGTGAGAATTGCGTCCCCTGCCGTATCACGATTCACTAAAAGCGTGGTGGCAAGAAAAGCGCGCTCGAGCGATACCGGCACTTGCGTCGTGGTGTAGGAAACTCCAAGCGCACCGGTTGAGGCACTGAGCGTACCGGTCGTAAACCGAAATACTCTTGTCTCATTATTTTCTCCTGAAAGAATGCCCGTAATGCTGACCGTTCGCTCCTGTCCTGGTTCAAGCGTCCCAAGATCAAACAAAGAGCCGCTTACGGGCGCAGGTGTTGCGCTACGCGCCACAAAGCCGGGCGGATAGTCGACCTGAAGCGCGGCGCCCGCGATAGGCGCAGTAGCGTTCGAGCGTACCGACACCGCAACGGTGAATGGTTGCCCCGCCGACACCTGTGTAAGTGAGCCTACGGAAATTGAGAGTGGTGAGGTAGTGATGGTGAGTTCGTAACTCGCTTCTTTTACGAACGGCGTATTTGAGCCTGGAGTCCGGTATTCAAATCGAATCGGCACCGTCACCTTTTGACCTTCACTTCCGAACACGACCGCGCGCACCGTACGGTCAGCGCTTGCTCCAGCCGCAAGACTCCCAAGCGTGTCGCTGTAATGCGAAAGTGACTTCGTCACGTCTTCGGGCGAACGGGTACCGTCGGGGAAATCCACCGAGAGCGTGGTGTCGGTTATTTCAACCGGGTTTCCATTTTTGACCGTAATGAGAATAGCGACGGTTTCCCCACTGCCCGCGGTGGTTGCGGCACCTGGTAGAAGAATGTCGACGTTATCAGTGGATACGGTGCGGCCTCCAAAAATAATGAGAAGTGCTGCAACAATAATCGCTACGACAAAGAATCCCCCCGCGATCATAAGGAACATCGTCGCGCGCGAAAAACGCGGTGGCTTAGGAGCGGGCGGAGGCGGCAGCGGCTTCCACGCCTCGGCGGGTGCTTCTGTCCGCGTCTTTAAATCCGGTACGGTAAACGACGGAGTAGCGGTCGGCGCATAGAGACGCGAACGCACATTCTCGAGCGGACTTTTTTCGTTCGACTCCGGAGGCATGTATCAAAGTATAGCTTAGAGACCCGACGCCGTTATGCCGCTACTGATCCTATCGATGAGCGCGCGGCGATTCCCATTCTTCATCTCCCGCAGCTCCTCTTCGTTTGGAATGTCTCCGGCATCGTGACCGAGTGCGGAGAGCATGCGCAACGTTATGAGAAGTTCAGCCGCATCCTGCTCTTCTTCGGTGCGCTCCGGAAGCGTTTCGAGAAATTCTTTAAAGAGGTCGTAGAGTCTCGCATCCGTGGTCTCGCCCTGCACGAGCCGAAGCAGTAGACTGGCACGCTTCCCTGCGCGCGCACGCGCTACCGGTTCAAGGTGAATAAACCAATTGCGTACCAAAAGTGCACCTGAGAGACGCCATCCTTCCTTGCCGCGCAGAAGGGTTACTTCGGATTCTGAAAGTGTCTGGAGTGCGTGCGCAAGCTTTGAGCCCGGTTTACGTAAGCCCTCTGCACGCGCGTGCACGAGTCCGAGCTCATGCGTTAGTAGTGCAACCGAGAGCCCTCCCTCTCTCGCAGGGTAGCGCGCAAGCACAATCGCATGGGTCGAATACTTATGCTGCATCCTTAGTGAGCGAGAAGAATATTGTTCCGCTTGATACTTCGACCGAATGATCCGTAACCCCCGACTGGTAGGTAAGCGTTGAGACACCCCCTATTGCGGCACCCGCGACGACGGACTCTGCATCTTCCGAAAGAATGAGCGCAACCGTGTCCGACGGGAGGAGTCCGATCTCTTTGCGCACGCCGGCAATAGCGCGCGTAAGCGCGCGCATATCCCCTTCGCGGGTGAGTTCAGGAGAGAGCGTAAGGTCGAGCGCAATTTCTTTCTTACCCGTCTGCACCTCCTTCACATTCACTTCGTCCGCAAGTATGAGCGCGAGCTCGGGCGGAAGTGTCCCAGGAATGGACAGTGATGCGAGTGGCTGACGCACGACAACCCCTTCCTTCTGACGAAGCATGAGTGCCTCTGAGGAGAGCGTGCGAACGCGCGCCATACCTTCGATCAAGGCCTTCTGTTTCTTCTCATGCCCAAAAAGTCTTCCTATGAACGATTCAGGTACTTCTGGCCAATCAGAAAGGTGTACGCTTTCTGCGTCAGAGTCGGTGCGCACCAGACGAAATACGTCTTCCGCAATAAAGGGTGCGAACGGCGCGATCAAATGCGCGATGGTATGGAGCGTACTGCGGAGCGTTTCGAGTGCTGCCGGATCTCCCTCGCGCGCACGGTCGCGAATGCGGCGCACATACCATTGCGATAGGTCTTCAAGCAGGACGCGAATGGCGCGTGTCGCCTCGTAGAGTTTGTACGCGTCTAGATGCTTCGTGACCGTTTTCACCGTCTCCTCGGTGCGCGCAATCATCCAGAGGTCGATCGCCGTCTTCGTTCCTTCTCCCTTCACATCCTTGAAGAGTTCATAAAATTTCGCACTGTTCTCGAACCAGGAAATGACGCGCGCCGCTTCCTTCACGGTCTTTTCGTCGAAGTTTTTTGATTCCCCTGGTTGGTTCACGCTATACATCCACAGACGAAGCGTATCGACACCGTACTGTTCAATTGCCTCCCACGGATTAATGACATTCCCCTTCGACTTCGACATCTTCTGACCACTGGCATCAAGAAGGTGCCCCAGACAGATGACGGCGCGATAGGCTGCACCACGCTTCATGAGCACCCCTATCGCAAGAAGCGTGTAGAACCAACCGCGCGTTTGATCGATTGCTTCAGAAATGAAGTCGGCTGGATATCCCTTCCCTTCTACCCATGACTTGTTTTCAAAAGGATAGTGATCCTGCGCAAATGGCATCGCGCCGGAATCAAACCATACGTCCATTACTTCAGTAACGCGGGTAAGTACAGTGCCTTCGTCTTCAAGCACCACGGCGTCGATATACGGACGATGCAGGTCGAGCTCGTAGTCTTCGTTGTGTGAAAGCGGTACAAAAGAGAGTTCTTGTATCTCGGCACACCCCGCATTTGAGGTGCGACTAAGGCGAAGCGACTCCGCCTTGTCAGCCCCCGCAATTACGGCCTGAAGCGCATCGAGTCCTGCACCATGGGTAATGATCAAAATTGATTCGTCTTTTTCCGTACGTTCTATTTCATACAGGAACTCACCGATGCGATTCTTCACGTCCTGGTAACTCTCGCCTCCGGGTAGCGGATCGTTGTACGCGTGCGTATGGTGATACGCCATAAAGTCCTCGATAGGCTTTCCTTCGAGTGCTCCGAATCCGAATTCACGCAATCGCTCATCGTAGATGATGGCGTCCTTATTGAATCCCAGTCCTTCGGCGACACAGTGCGCGGTCTCACGACCGCGTGGAAGCGTCGAGGCGTAGATACGCGTGATACCCCTTCCCTTCAAAGCTTTGCCGGCCTTGTGCGCCTGCGCACACCCCTCCTTAGTAAGCGGGTATTCCTTAGTGGGGTCACAGTTCGCAATACCCAGGATGTTGTGTTCGGCCTCACCGTGACGCATGGCCACATAGCGGTTACCACTCTTCTGCACGCGCTCCTTCAACTCTTCGACTGAGCCCACGACTACGCGCTTGGTACCGTCCGCGTTCTGCCACACCGGAAGCGGCGTGCCCCAGTAGCGCTCACGCGAAATTGCCCAGTCCTTTGCGTTGGCGAGCCACTCACCCATGCGTCCTTCTTGAATATGTGCCGGCTCCCAGCGCACCTTCTTATTTTCTGCGAGAAGCGTGTCGCGTAGGTCATGCATGCGGATGTACCACGAATCACGTGCGTAGTAGATGAGGCGATTCTTACTACGCCAACAATGCGGGTAGGAGTGCGTATAACTTTCCTTCGAGAAAAAGTTTCCGCGGGCCTGAAGGTCTTTGAGCACCTCAACGTTTGTTTCAGAATCAATCACTGACATGCCTGCAAAGGCGCCGGTGCCCAGCACAAACGTACCGTCGGGTGCAACGAGGTGCACTTTCGGAAGTCCTACCTTCTGACCGAGTTCAAAGTCTTCCGTTCCGTACATTACCGCGGTATGCACGATGCCGGTGCCGTCTTCAGTCGTTACGAAGTCAGCGGCGTATATCTGGTATGCGTTCTCAAATTTTTCTTTCTCTCCTTCAGGCGCAATCGTGCGCGCAAATGGATAGAGCGCTTCATAGCGCATACCGACAAGGGTGCGACCGGGGAATTCTTCCTCGAGCGTCCATCCTTCGCCAAGCACCGCTGCACGACTGACGGCAACGACGACGCGCTCACCATCTTTTGCGTAGCGCCCGTATGAAATATCACTACCGACTGCGAGCCCCACATTCCCCGGCAAGGTCCACGGCGTAGTAGTCCATGCAAGGAAATACATATTCTCTTCTCCGATCACTTTGAATTTTGCGGTAATCGAAAGATCCTTTACGTCTTCGTAGCCCTGTGCGAGCTCATGACTAGAAAGCGCGGTGCCGCACTTCACGCACCACGGCAGGACTTTGTAGTCCTTATAGAGTCTGCCGTCATCGTTCACCTTCTTTACGATGTGCCACACACTCTCCATGTAGGGCGCATCGAATGTAAAGTACGCCCTGCCCTGATCAACCCAGTAGCCAATGCGATTCGTGAATCGACCCCATTCTTCGATGTAGCGCATGACGCTTTCGCGGCACTTTTTGTTGAACGCCGCGATGCCGTATTCTTCTATGTCCTTCTTCCCCTTGAACTGAAGCTCCTTCTCGACTTCAAGCTCCACTGGCAGCCCGTGCGTGTCCCACCCTGCTCTGCGAGGCACCCGATACCCACGCATAGTCTTGTAGCGCGGAATCGCATCTTTGAATGAGCGGGACTCGATGTGGTGAACGCCGGGGCGACCGTTAGCGGTCGGGGGACCCTCATAAAAGATGAAGTCTCCTTTGGGCGCTGCTTTATCGAGCGACTTCTCGAAGATCTG
>CAYIKA010000015.1:0-1223 GCA_964363905.1 uncultured Candidatus Saccharibacteria bacterium | reverse complement strand
TGTTCCCCACCGCGAATGCGTTCTTCTGCATAAAAAGAATTCCATGCCGACGCGAGCTGTGTCAGATACTGCGTCACATGGTGTGGTGCACGCTCGCGTGCCGCGCGTGCCGCAACTTCTGGGAATCGTACGATGAGGTGCTCGAGCGCGTAATTATTTTCGGGCGCGCTCATTTCGCCAGAACCATCTGCCTGACTGATGACTGACAATGCACGAGCACGAGCGTACTGCAGGTACGGACCTGAGTCTCCTTCAAGGGAGAGTGACTTCTCCTCGTCAAAAATAATATCGCCGCCGGGTGCCTGACGAAGGATCATATATTTGATTGCGCCGACTGCTACCTGCTCGGCTACGAGTGGGTCGGCGTTCTTCTCGCTCGCACGCTCAAGTACACGTTCAATGAGTCCTGCTGCCGTAATGACATTGCCTTCACGTGACGACATCTTTCCTTCGGTAAGGCGGAGGAATCCGTGCGGTATGTGCGTCGTCTTTGCACCAAGGAGGGGCGCAATGTCTTCAAGCGCCGCGTGTACCACCCGGAAATGACCAATCTGTTCTGCGGCAGTAAGGATGAGCACGGTGTCCGTTGCAGCGCGTTCTTCCTTTACATAGGCAAGACCAATCTCTTTGGTCTCGTACGTAGGCGTACCCTGTGAAGTAATGAACACGAGCGTGTGGAGTCCTTTCTTCTCGCCACGATAAATAACCGCACCCTCACTTTCCTCAAACACATCCCCAATGTGGCGTCGCACTGCTTCAATACCCGGCGCAGCAGTCTCGCTCTCAAAGAAGTAGTAATCGAAATGCGTATCAAGGATGCGGTAGAGTTCACGAAATGCCGCAAGCGAGACGTCCTTACCCTTGCGCCACAACTCCATCAATTCGCGATCCGTCCCCTCGTAAATTGCGCGATTAAGTGCATCTATTTCTGCTTTTGCTTCGGGAGACTCTTCGTAGGCACGTGAACCGTGTGCGTACGCATCTCCTTGTTCTTTTGCGGTTGTGGGTTCGGTAATTCCTTTTTCTCGAAGACCCCACAGCGCCTTCGCGACGTGCGGACCGACATCTCCGCCATACGAGTCTCGTAACACATCCGCACCGGTGTTCTCCGTTACGCGCGCAACGGCTTCACCAATCACCGTACTCATGAGGTGACCAATATGCATTTCCTTAAATGGGTTTGGGCACGAGTACTCAACCATCACGCGCTCACCGATCTGCGC
>CAYIKA010000014.1:0-11324 GCA_964363905.1 uncultured Candidatus Saccharibacteria bacterium | reverse complement strand
TATACCAGACTCTGGGGTGCGTACCTACGTGTTACTACCTCGTCTGCCGGTTGACCTTGCGGCCCCCCTTGACTTGCATGCCTTATCCATGTCGCCAGCATTCATCCTGAGCTAGGATCAAACTCTAATTAAGAATAGGCGGAACACAAGAAAATAGATTTCTTAGTTCACTACCATTTTTGTACGTCTAACTATTTAGTTGTCGAAGAGCGAAAACAAACCCCGCCCCTTCGTGGGGGCAGTAGACGTATAGTATAGGAAGCCCTACAGGGAGTCAAGCCGCTTTTAGAGCCTATATACAGGCTCTTTTGACACCACTTTGGACCCTTGGGTGCACGCGCTATTCGTTACAGGTGAGCACCTTATCCGAGACATTTCTGATGTCTGCAGCACTATCAAATCCAGGTGAGTCGCAGTTACCGGTGGCAGGGTTTGCCGCAATGCAGTAGTAATAGACCCCACTTCCACTGGCTGATACCACGTTGCGTCGTAGGGTTATTCGGGTAGAGGAAATGGTGGGACTCGTATCCCAGTCATAGGTCCACCCAGGGCACGGCGGCTTAGGCCAGCCGGTTAGATTATTGAAGCCGGGATTTAAATCGCGATACAGATCAGGAGCGTATTTACCTCGATTGTCATAATCAAGCTCCGCCGCCTTCCCTATTTCGCGCATTTGATCGTATGCAGTCGTGAAGCGCGCACGTGAGCGTGCATTATTGAGCGCGGAGAGCACTACCGCAGAAAGAAGTGCGATGATAGCTATAACTACCAGGAGTTCGATCAAGGTAAATCCTCGTCGCATGTTGGGATTACTATAGCACTCGGTTTGTACACTCTGTCTAGGTTGCGAGGCAGGCCGGGGAGCGTACAATGAGAGGAGCCGTCAAGCTTTGCAATGGGATTTTCGCGAAAGAAACGTGAGTATGTCGTCGTCTCGGTCGGGGGATCTCTGATTGTCCCTGAGGGTATTGATGTTCCCTTTTTGAAGCTGTTCCGTGAGTTGATTACCGCTAAGGCCCGTGAGGGTTTTTCTTTTTACATAATCACCGGCGGCGGACGTACCGCACGCAGATACCAGGAAGCGGTCGAAAGTATTCGCGGCGACCTGCATCGCGAAGACGTTGATTGGCTCGGTATTCACTCCACACGTCTAAATGCACACCTCATGCGAGCGGTATTTATGGAAGAAGCGCAGGCACGCATCATAAAAAACCCAACACATCGCATTAAAGCGAGGTCCCCTATCGTCATAGGTGCGGGATGGAAACCTGGATGGTCCACCGACTACTGCGCCGTACTTGCGGCGCGCACCTTGGGTGCCAAGAAAATGGTGAATCTTTCAAACATTGATCACGTCTATACTGCGGACCCTAAAACCAACCTCGACGCAGTGCCTATTGAGAATATTTCGTGGAAGGATTTCCGAAACATTATTCCAGCAGAGTGGGATCCAGGTCTCTCCTCTCCGTTTGATCCTGTTGCGGCCAAAGAAGCCGAGCGTCTCGGGCTTGAAGTGGCCGTTATAAATGGTGAGCGCCTCGGTGAGTTTGAGAAATACCTTTCCGGCGAACCATTCATCGGCACAATCATCTCCTAGATTTTCTGCGCAAGTTTCGCGAGGGTTTCGTCGACCTTCGCGTGGAGCTCTTCGAGCGATCCGTTGTTTTCAATACGCGCATCGGACATCTGCATAACCCCAAACACGTTCATGTCCCACGGATCGGGAGACGCCATTTCCAAATCTTCCTGTGCACAGAATTTTTCAAAATCCACTTGGTCCGTTTCCGAACCACGCGCAACCACGCGCTCGTAGCGCAACTTTTTATCTGCATCAACCGCAAGTAAAATTGCCCCTTTTGATTTCAAAAATTCAGCCTCGCCAATAGTCCGTACTGATTCAAGCACCGCCTTGGGTTCCTCCGCCGCCATAACAAATAAACGTTCCATCAAGTACGACGCCTGATGCTCCTTACGAAGCGCATTTGCCACATCACGCATAGAGTCTCGATTCTGTGGCAAGTGCCGCGCACGCACTTCCTCAATGAGGAACATTCGTGCTGAGTAGTGAGAAAACCCTTTCTGCATCACCAGGTAGTCGACGACCGTACCCTTTCCTGATCCGTTCGTTCCCGTGATACCAAGCAGCATGACTACTTCTTCTTAGCTTCGTTCTTACCAGAGAAACGCTCTGCAATTGGGATGAGAAGGGGTGCCGAGCGACAGATTGAGGAGAAGGTGCCAGCAACCACACCGACCAACATCACGAGTGCGAAGGTGCGCGTTGTCTCGCTCCCGAAGAAAATGAGCGCAAGAAGTGCGAGCGCCACCGTGAGCGCGGTGTTGATAGAACGACCCATCGTCTCGGAAATTGATTTACCGACGGTAACCTCAAATGTTTCCTTCACATTCTGGTCTTCGTTGGTACGAAGGTGCTCACGTACACGATCGAAGATCACGATAACGTCGTTGATGCAGTAACCCAGAAGCGCGAGGAGCGCGATCACGAAGAGCGTATCTACCTGAGCACCGGTGAAGTATGCGTAGATCGCAAAGAAGCCAGACGGCACGATGATGTCGATCGCGAGCATGGCAACTGCCGTAACGCCGTAACCCCACGCAGGCACCGGCTTTGCGACTTTACGGAACACAAACGCGATGTAGAGCATGATCGCGAGTACCACCGCACCAATGGCGTAGAGCGCCTTCGTGCCGAGCTCCTTACCAAGCGATGGGCCGATAGAGTTGAAGCGAAGTTCAGTTACGGCTTCAGCCCCTCCCTTTGAAAGTGCGCCGAGGAGTGCCTCGTGCTCTTCAGGCGAAAGCGTGCGGCTGCGCACCGTCACGCCGCGCTCCCCGCTCTCGCGAACTGAAGGCTCACCAAGGTCGAGCGCGCCAACGCGCGTCAGAAGTTCCTCATGACTTGGGCGTGTCGCATCATAGGACACCTCAACCAGTGAGCCGCCCGTGAATTCAATCGAAAGCTTTGGTGGCAGGATAATGAGTGCAGCAATAGACCCGACCAGGAGGAGACCGGTAACCCAGAAGAAGAAACGACGATGAGTGACAACAAACATATTAGGAAAGATTAGACTTACGCTTCCCGAACCCGGTCTCAAGCAGATGGCGCCAGAGCGCGCTCCCCTCTTCGGGTACCACGGCGAGCAAGAATACGCGGGTGATCATAACGGCCGTTACCAGGGATGCAATAACACCGAGACCGAACACGAGCGCGAAGCCCTGTACGATCGAGGTACCCATCCAGAAGAGAATGCCGCTCGAGATAAGCATGGTGAAGTGACCATCACGAATGGCGGGCCATGCACGAGAGAATCCAATGCGCACTGCCTCGCGCGGTGCTTTGGCCGCACGAAGTTCCTCCTTCATGCGCTCGAAGATGAGCACGTTGGCGTCCACCGCCATACCAATTGAGAGAATGAGCGCGGCAATACCTGACGCAGTAAGCGTGATAGGAACCGCCTTGATGAGCGCAACGGTGATGAGGAGGTAGATGATGAGTGCGAGCGTCGCGATAAGGCCTGGAAGGCGATACCAGAGGATCATAAAGAGTGCGACGAGTGCGAATCCAATCGCGCTTGCCATGAGACCAGCCTCAAACGCAGTACCGCCAAGCGTTGGCCCCACCGTATTACTTGATACGAGTTCGATAGGCACGGGAAGCGCGCCGAAGTTCAAATTCTGTACGAGCTCGCGTCCTTCGGTTGGGGTGAATTGTCCGGTGATAGTCGCGGTGCCGCCAGGGATTGGCTCGCGAATAACCGGCGAAGAGATAGCTTCCCCGTCGAGAATGATGGCCATCTGACGGTCGACGTTCTCAGTCGTGAGCTTTTCAAACAATTTCGCACCCTCGTCATTGAAATGGATTACCACCACTGGCTGATTTGCCGCACCCGTCTGGTTGCCCGTTGAGAACTGGAGTTCTGCGCTCTTCAAGTAGCGACCCGAGAGGCCTGTCTCGGTGTAGATTGGTTTAAGAGTAGACGTTGTTGAGGTGGTGTCAGCAACATAATTCACCAACTTAAATTCAAGCGTTGGTGTTTTGCCGATGGCATCGACGGCAGCCTTCACATCGGTCACACCAGGAAGCTGAACCAGGAGACGGTCCTCCTGCGCTCCTGCGACCGCGGACGAACGCTCGAGTTCTACCATTGGCTCAGCAACGCCGAAGAGGTTCACACGCTTCTCGATCACATCACGGAGCGAATTGAGTGCACCCTCTTTGTCGGTAATAACGCCCTTGGTGTCTGCGCGGTACACCAGCTCCGTACCACCCGCAAGATCAAGTCCGAGCTTTACCGGGAAATGAGTGGTGGAGGTGCTGGTAGTAATGACAAACCATCCGAGAAGTCCCGCAATAATGAGGACGGCGAGGGCAGATATGAAGCGCATATTGCAGCTACTATACGGCTTTTTGCGGGCCCTGCAAACGCTTGGCCTGCGCGAGCGCGACTACATTCTCCATTAAGTACGCAACGGCAATCGGCCCCACGCCGCCCGGCACCGGCGTAAACACGCCTGCAATTTCAGCGACCGCGGGCGCCACGTCGCCGCGTAGTGATCCGCCAAGTTCGCTCGTGCCCACGTCGATCACCACCGCACCTGGATGCACCATTTCCGGAGTTACGAGTTCAGACACCCCGGCTCCCGAAACAATGAGGTCTGCCGAGCGCGTGAGTGCAGCAATGTCTCCTGACTCGCGCGTCACTACCGTGACCTCTACGCCAGCCTGTGTAAGCCAGTCGGCAACGGGCTGCCCTACCAACCACCCCTTGCCAATGACAACTGCACGAAGTCCTGCGGGTAGCGTGTTAGTTTGCTCGAGAATGGTTTTTACCGCATGCACGATGGGGTGCATGACTAATCCCACGCTACGCGCGCTCGGAGAGAGCACGTCCGCATCTTTCTCGACCGGAATGGCAGCGAGCACTGCCTGTAGGTCTATGTGCGGAGGAAGCGGAAGCTGCACAATCACGGCATCATGCGTATCGCTCAGAATAGCCTCCACCACTTCCTCAGTGCTGCTTTCTTCAGGAAGCGAGAGCACTTCCATAGAAACACCGGCGCGCGCTGCCTGACGCTCCTTTATGCGCAAATATGAATTGGTCGCTGCCGACGGCGATACCGCAAGCGCCACAAATGACGGAACACCAGGAAGCGTCAGCGCCACCTTCTTTGCGTTATCCACTATCTCGTCCGCGATTGCGCGACCATCAATAACCATGGGAATTACGATTTAGAACGCTTTGCCTCGGAAGGAACAAAGGATTCATACCGGCCATCGGTGTAATAGAACGCATCGAAACTTTCGTGCTGATACTGGTATCCCCAGAGGCGCGTAAGTTTGGTGCCATCAACCACGATGGGGTAGGAATAGAAACGCCACGAACCCGGCGCTGTCGGAATCTTGCCGCGTGTTCCGTGCCAGAAGAAGAAATACGCCACGCGTGCCATCCACGGCATGATGGGCAGGGTCTTCTTCCCTACTGCACGCGCCATGTCTTCCGCATATACCGGTTTACCTGGTGGGGTGATATTGAAAATTTCCATACGCTCACCCTTCCACGGTTCAAACGAAAGCATGGTGACCAAGTCCACCACATCGTCCTCATGGATGAATTGGCGCACCCATCCTTTTGTTGCAGGCACCAAGGAAACAAGTGCCGATACGAGACCGTAGATACCGCCCTTCAGCTGTCCGGAGAGTGCGGCCTGAAGGCCAAATCGAATGCGCATGAAGCGACCACGCGGACCTGTTATCGCTGCGGGACGCACCACTGCAACCTTCGGTCCCGTGCCTGCTGCTGCCGCTACCACCTTCGTAAGCTCTTCTTCCGCGACCTTCTTCTCTACGCCATAAAGATATTCCATCTCGCGCATCGGTTCGTCTTCCCTGAAGCGATGCTCGAAGGTATTGGTCGGGTAGGCTCCATACAAGGATACGGTCGAGAAGTGAACGAGACGCTCGACCGAAGGAAGCGCGAACGCTACATCGAACAATGCTTTCGAACCATCAACGTTCCATTTCCAAGTAGTGTCGTTATGACCATAGAGCATGCGTATCTGCCACGCCGTATGAATGATGACGGTAGGCGCTGCCTTCTTCACAGCATCCTGCCACGAGCCGTCTGCGAGGTTTGCATGGATATACTCGAGCTTCGCCTCATCCTTCAGAAGTTCTGGCATCGACTCCTTATCGAGACCAATGATACGCTCGACGTCCTCGCGCTTCCCGAGTTGCTGCACAAGCATCGAACCCACATATCCTGCGGCGCCGGTAATAAGTACGGTGTGCTTCATAGATGTGAGTACCTTACCAGGAACTGACCCGGAAGAACATGCGCTTCACGGTCTTGAGTGCGATAACTAAATCAAGAGCGAGCGAGCGATGCTTTATGTAATAAAAATCGTAGGCGAGACGCACCTTGGTTTCTTCTACCGACTGCGGGCTGATATGTCCCTGCTCATACTGTTGATTTATCTGCGCCCAACCGGTGATACCCGGCTTCACGAGATAGCGGAATGTGTAGTACGGCAGTGCTTCAGCAAGGCGTTCACCCAGACTTTCAATATCGTTACGGGGCCCTATGAGGGAGAGTTCTCCGCGTAGGATATTTAGGAATTGCGGAAATTCATCGAGTGACGTTTTGCGAAGTACGCTGCCGACGCGGGTCACACGGTTATTGGTCTCGCCTTCCCATGCCCCACCATCGTTGTGCGTCATGCTGCGAAATTTAAGCGTATGCACACGACTGCCGCGCTCACCGATGCGATTTTGTGCGATGAATAGCGGTCCCTTACCCTCGAATCGATTCAAGACCCATATGAGGGGAAGTACAATTACCGTCACAATGCCCATCAGTACGCCTCCTACGATATCGATGAGGCGCTTCGTAACCGCGTAGAAGATAGAAGTCTGCAGGCTCGCATGCTGCATGAACCAGCTCTGCGAGAGGAGGGTGAGCGGAATTCGATCGAACACTTCTTCATAGAGCGTATCGAAATCAATATACTCTGCTCCCTTTTCAAAACAGGGCAACATGTAAATTTCGGGCAGCATGGCCTGTACTGAAACATTGCCCGTGTCTGCGACGATGGCATCGATACCCTGCACACTAATGAGTTCGCGAAGCTGTTCGCGTGTCTTTCCTGCTATCGCGTCCGGCGCGTACACATTACCGAACTCAAGGTGATAGCGCGAATTGCCATTCACCTCCTCAACTAAGGCACTGGCTTCTTCTCCTTCCGCAATCAAAATCGCGTAGTCGCGTGAGCGCGGGAACGACATGCGGGGATACAGTCCGAGACGCCACGCAAAAATAAGAATGAGGGATATGACCAAATAGATGATCAGGTTTGTTTTTGGCGCGATACCAATGCCAGGCACCAGGAAGAAAAATAGAGCGGCAAAGATAATGTTTGCGACCTGGGTTTTAAAGAGTGCGTTGGGGAGTGAGCTTTTGAATAGGATGATGCGCTTCCCATAGAGCCCCGACATATAAAAAATAAGTATCCAGAGCGCAAACAGGAACGAGAACGGCACGATGTGATCGAGGAACAAGACTTCGGTGGGAAGGGCCTGATAACGCACCAAAAGCGTCAGCCAAAGAGCCGCCGCAAAGGTTGCGAGGTCACCGAGAAAGAGAAGCGCCGAGGCGCGTGTGCCACCGTGGGTCATGCCTAAGGGTTATAGTATGGAACAATACTACCCCACATGAACGTTGCATCCCACCCGCAGGCCAATGGCCCGAAACGAAGCATTCTCTACGTCATAACCAAGGCGAATTGGGGCGGTGCCCAGCGGTATGTCTACGATCTGGCGGTAGCCGCAAAAAAGGAGGGGCATGCGGTGACGGTCGCCTTTGGTGAACCAGGTGCGCTCGGTGAGCGCCTCGCCACTGCAAACATTCCTACTCTTCTCCTACCCTCCCTTGGTCGAGAGGTGCAATTTGCACGCGACCTCGGCGCGCTTAGTGAATTGGTGCAGACCCTCAAAGAGCAGCATCCTGACGTCATTCATTTGAACAGTTCAAAAGCAGGATTCGTGGGCGCACTCGCCGCGCGCATCGCAGGAGTGCCGTCTATTATATTTACTGCCCACGGGTGGGCGTTTAACGAAGCACGACCCTGGTGGCAGAAGAGTATCTTTATGCTCATTCACGGAGCAACCGTACTTCTTTCAACCAAGACAATTGCGGTGTCGCAGGCAGTAGCTGCCGATATGGCTTGGCTTCCGTTCAAAAAGGGAAAGATGGTCGTCATTCCTAATGGCCACACCTCGGTAGAACTGAAAACACGAAGCGAAGCGAGAGGCCACCTTCTTCCTGGTCACGATACCGACTTCTGGATTGGTATGGTGTCTGAGCTACACCCCACAAAGCGTATCGAAGACGCAATCGACGCGTTTTGTCTTCTCGCGAGCGAAGAACCCAAAGCCAAGCTTGTGGTGTTTGGCGAGGGAGCGGCGCGTAGCGATCTGGAAAAAAAGATACGCGCGTATAGTCTGAAGGAACGAGTGCACCTGCTCGGTCATGTTGAAGACGCACCGACCTATCTTTCTGCGTTCGATATCTTCCTCCACGCTTCTCGTACCGAGGCACTCGGGTATGTGATCCTTGAGGCTGGTGCAGCGGGCCTCCCCGTCGTAGCAACCCGTGTGGGCGGTATTCCCGAAATCATTGAAAACGGCGTGACAGGCGTACTCGTTCCCTCTCATGACCCTAAGCGTATGGAGCGTGCGCTTCTCGAACTTATGCATGACGCTGAACGTCGTGCGCGCATGGGCGAAGCACTCAAGCAGAGAGTTGCGCACGACTTCACTACAGAAAAGATGGTGAAGCGTACGCTGGCACTCTATTAGCGTTTATCCTTCGTACTCTTGCCCTGCTGACTCACGCGGTACGGAGCGCGCACTTCTCGCCAGGGACGCCACAATACCAAGCCCCGCGTATTCCATAAGCAGGTGTGACCCACCATAGCTCATAAACGGAATGGTGGTTCCTGTCACCGGCAGCAACCCCACATTAATGCCCACATGAATAAGCACGTGCGCGAGGAACAGGATGGCAATGCCCAGCGTGAAGAATGCATCAAAGTTTGTCGCCGACCTGCGCGCAATTGAGACGAGTCGTACCAACAGAAGTGCATACAAGGCGAGCACAATTGCCACGCCAATGAATCCCCACTCTTCAGCAAATGCCGCGAAAATAAAGTCGGTTTCGTATTCCGGAAGGAACCGCAGCTTCGACTGCGTTCCGTATCCTACCCCCTTGCCCCAGAGTTCTCCCGAACCCACCGCAACGGTTGCCTGATAGGCATTATAGCCCGAGCCATGAATGTCAGCTGCAGGGTTGAGGAAGGATACGATACGCGTACGTTGATAATCATGAAGTGCAAAGGTCCAGAGCCCTGTGGCGGCCACCAGCCCCGCGACGAACATGACCGCGAGATGCTTTTTTGAAATGCCCGATACGAGGATGAGTCCAAACCATACGGTGCTAAAAATGACCGCGGTACCCAGGTCAGGTTCTACTAGAATAAGAAGGATAGGCGCCGCAGCATAGAGTGCTGCAACAAAGATGTGGCGGAAGTCACCTATTTCCATGTGACGCCGCGAGAAATATTTTGCAAAAAGTGCGATGAATACGATCTTTGCAGGATCCGCCGGCTGAAGCGAAAAAGCTCCGAGATCAAACCATGATTTCGCTCCCTGGACCGCATGGGTCGCAACCAGAAGGAGCACCAGGAGACCAAGCACGATGCCGTAGGCAGTAATGAGTACCGTAGTACGCCGTATGAACCGCATATCGAACAACGCACAGACGAGGTAGGCAATAACCGCGACGCCAATCCAGATAATCTGACGAGGAGCTAATGAGGCCGCTTCTCCGAAGGGATGCATGGTGAGCACGCCCAAGAAAGAGATGGCGAGCGGAACAAGCAAAAGCGGCCACTCAGCGAGAAATGATCGCAGCGGATTGGTGCGCACCTCCTGGTTCATGGATTGGTAGGGAGTGCAGGGAGCGGCACAACCGGCACAATGTCGATGCGTGCAGGTACGCCCGCAAAGGGCTCATTCCAGGTAAAGACGGCACCTGAAATACCCTGCGGTGGGATGGTAGGAATGACGGTCTGCGTCGCCGCAATCGCATTACCACTTGCATCAAACACCGTGGCGACGACCGTGATGTCGCGCAACGTCTTTGCGGAGGGATTTGTAAGGGTCGCCATTATCCTCGGCGCAGTGGTGCCTTGTATCTGTGCATCAAAGTTGTATTTCGGCACCACGCGCTGATCCTCGTAGCGATACCAATGAATGGTTGTGTCATCAAACGAAAGAAATGCGCGCGCGACTACAGCATACCCAGACGTGAAGTTCGGTATATAGACCGGTGTCGCGCCCGGAAGAATATCGGTGATTCCCTCTTTGCGGGCGATCACGGTGGCGTCCGTCCCGTAGAGTTCGACCGTGTAGTGCACATCCTTTGCAACCAAATCTTTGTTCGGGTTATCGATGTAAGAAATTACGTCGGTGCGTCCAGCTGACGGCGAGAAGGGGCGCACAAACCGGGGAGCGGCAGCACCCACTTCTGCGGAACATAGATAGGTGCACGTTCCGCCGCAATCAATGCCGGTTTCCTTACCATTCATTTTCTGATCGGTGCAGGACGGTGCTTTGTAGAACACCGGGAACAGTATGGAAACAAGCGCAATGAGAAGCACGGCGACAATGATGCTGAAAATGATGGTGCGACGACGGGTGGCCCACGACATACACCCAGTATAGCTGAAAAGCCGGCTCGAGGGAGAGCCGGCTTTTGGCACTACGCTACGCGCTGTCCGTTAGACCACACGAGCCTAGGTCGGGATCGGGGTCGAGTGGGCGCAAACGCAAACGCGAGCATGACTGCAGTACCGAACAAAAGGAGTCGTTGCATAGTCTCCTCCGTACACATACGTCTAGTAGAAAGGTAGCACGCCAAAAGCCGCAGCAATTGCTGCGGCTTTTGTATAAAACGGAACACGCCCATAATGCTGGCGACAATCTACTCTCCCCTTGCGAGTACCATCGACTCAAGAGGGCTTGACTGCCGTGTTCGGAATGAGAACGGGTATGGCCCCTCCGATAAATCACCAGCATTATGGGCGCGTTACGCGACCACAATTATGCAAAATTAGGTATACACACTCACTCGTTAAAAGTGACACTCACGGTTCCGCACAGAAAACTGGACATATTAGTACTCCTCGGCTGAACACATTGCTGTGCTTACATCTAGCGCCTATCAACCTAGTAATCTTCTAGGAGT
>CAYIKA010000013.1:0-11630 GCA_964363905.1 uncultured Candidatus Saccharibacteria bacterium | reverse complement strand
GGCGACGACACTGCAACGCTCACGCTCGTGAAGCATGCGGTAGGAGGAGACAGTACGTTCAACTTCTCTGTTGATCCAGTGGTTGAAGAGGATTCCGTCTCCGTTGAATCAGTTTCGACAACCACGTCACTTACGACCGTGGAAGGTGCCGCAACAACCACCCTCGAACTTACGCCGGGAACCTACAACGTGAACGAGCTCAACAAAGAGGGATGGAATCTTGACGGCGTCTCATGTGAGTACGACAACGAGAGTATCGGCAACCAAATAGAAGGAGGTGAACAGATTGCCGTTGATGCAGGCGATCATGTGACGTGTACCTTCACCAACTTCAAAGACAATGGTGGTGAAGAAGGTTCAACGACCTACAACACTGTTGTCGTGAAGGCGGCTGATTTGGCGGCAAACATCGCAGCAGTACTTCTCGATCCAAGTAAGTGGTTCTTCTACAACGACAACTCTGATGTAATCGACAACACCCTCGGCTCATTTGTGACGGGTCCTGCAACCGCACCAGAAGGCACGGGTAGCGCACAGATCTCAGTCACCGGTACCGACCGCAAGAATCTCGCGACCTACAACTTTGGTGGCACCAAGCTTGCGGACATCAGCACACTCAAGTACAGCACCTACAACCCCTCAGCGGGCAATGGTGCAGCGGCCTCTGCAAATCGCGCGGGCTACCTAGGCTTCAACGCAGACTTCGCTACTACCAGCATCACGGGCTACCAGAATCGCCTGAACTTTGTCCCTTCCGCAAACACGGTAGGCACGATTGCTCAGGATTCCTGGAAGGAGTGGGATGCTATTGATGGCGGAACAGCACTCTGGAGCTGGTCGGGCTTCGCAAAGGGTCCAGACAAGACGGCATCTACTGCTGACGACAACACCTGGCCTGACGGCAACACGAACGCAAATCGCACGTGGAATGACATTCTTGCCTCGTTCCCTAATGCAAAGGTGCTCGCGTCTGATGGATGGATGGGTGTACGTGTCGGCGAACCATACGCAGACGGCTATACCGAAAATCTCGACAAGTTCGTTATCGGTATTGATAGCGGTCTCAACACTGCCATCACCACCTACGACTTCGAGCCAACGACCGTCGTTCCAACGGACGACACGCCGGTAAAGAAGAGCTCAAGCCGTCGTAACGGCAGCGGGGGCGGCAGCACGGTAACCACGGGCGAGGTTCTTGGTGCAACGACCTGCGGACCGCTTCTCACGGAGTTCATGCGCATGGGTCTGCCAAATAATTCGTCAGAGGTTTCGAAGCTTCAGGACTTCTTGAACACCGAGATGGGTTCGGCACTTCCTATCACGGGTGTGTTTGGTGCGACGACTGACGCGGCAGTGCGCGCCTTCCAGATCAAGTACTGGCAGGACGTGCTCAAGCCATGGTGGGGCGTTCCTGGATCAGCTATCCAGGACGAGAATGACTCGACCGGATACGTCTTCAAGACAACTCTCTGGAAGATCAACGATATCTTCTGTCCCGACGTTGCTCCATTCCCCGCAGTTCCGTAACGAGCGCGAGGAGTAATCCACACCACAGGCCGCCCGCAGGGGCGGCCTGTCTTGTGATATGCAAAACGCGTGGTAAAATATTCTTGTGAAAAAGTCACCCTCCATGCGCAAGAAGACACCTATCGCACATCGTCTCTTCAGTGTTGCCGGACTCGCACTCATAACATTGCTTGCGGTCGGACTTCTTGGCGCAAGCGCGTGGTATGTTCGAGGATTCCTCCAGTCCGACCAGATGGCTGCGGTCATATCTGCAGTACTCGTGGACCTTGTAAATAATGACCGTACGGACGAAGGGCTCGGGCAACTTACCGTAAATCCAACCTTGGTTGCGGCTGCACAAGCAAAGGCAGACGATATGGCGGCAAAGGGCTACTTCTCGCACACGTCTCCCGACGGACGCAATTCCTGGTCCTGGTTCAAAGAGGCAGGTTACTCCTTTGTGTATGCGGGCGAAAACCTCGCCGTCGATTTCTCGGATTCCGAGGATGTAGAAAAAGCTTGGATGAATTCTCCAACACACCGCGCAAACATCATGAACGGCCGTTTTACCGAGGTCGGTATTGCGTCGGCCGTCGGTACCTACAAGGGACACACCACCACATTCGTCGTGCAAATGTTTGGTGCGCCGAGTGCGCGGGCGGCAACTTCTGCAACCGTACGAGAAGTCACGGCGCCCGCGCGCGCCGAAGAAATCGCGGTCGCTACCACCGACGTGCTTGGGGCAAGTCAGGGAATAGATGAGCCGGTAGTTACATCAGCGGCGGAGAAGGTAAAGACTAGCGTGGACGTGACGCCCAAACATGCCACCGATGTTAAATCTTCGACTACGACGGTTGCGCGTACGGATGACACTCATGCTTCGCTCTGGCAGCAACTTCTAACGACGCCTAAAGTCGTGCTTCGTGATATCTATCTTGTGTCGGCACTTCTCATTCTCGTTGCGCTCATACGCACCACTGGCTTTGAATTCCGTAAGCACCACATGCGTCACGTGGCCGCTGCAAGCTTCCTGTTCGTTCTTATGGGAGGCCTCTTTTTTGCGGCAGATATGATTGTGTTTAGGGAACCGGTCGTAGGCACGACTGGAGCAAGTATTGGCGCATGACCCCTCACTTGAAACGTATTCTCCTTATCGGGGGCGCATGCATAGCGCTTCTAGTGCTTATCGGGTTGCTCGGATTTTTCCTCGGCGAGCGCGCACATGCGCCCACAAAGGAGGTGGAAGTGCTGGTCGCAAAAGGACCGCTCGCGCTCCCACTCCCCACTACGATAGAGGTAGTCGATACGCCAAAGGCTGAACAGAAGGGTCTGGGGGACCGTACGGAAGTACCCGACGATTACGGCATGCTGTTTATTTTTCCAAACGACGGAAAGTTTGGCTTCTGGATGAAAGACATGCTTGTGCCTATCGATATCATATGGATAACCGCAGAGGGGAAAATCGTGACGATTGAAAAAGAAGTCGCGCCCGATACCTACCCAAACGTGTTCTATCCGACCGAGAACATGCGCTACGTGCTCGAGACAAAAGCAGGGTATGCCGAGGCGCACGGCTGGAAGGTGGGAACGGTGCTCGATATGTATAGCTATACGCACTAAACAGAAAGGACCCGCCGTGAGGCGGGTCCTTTCATGTATGCGGAACCAGGCTATAAGCCGAATTCTGTCGTGGATGATCATCTATCTGGGATCTTCGTTACCGAAGACCTCGAGCGGCGCTCCCTGTGAGGGGCACGGCCTTGCACAGCGGTAAGGATTTAGCCGTTTCAACTCATAAGTCGCCTTACGAGCTCATCTTCTCAGTCCGAAGAAAGAAAAGATGCTTCATGTTTTTTCATCAGAAGCGTCTCTGTTCGCACCTCGCGCCTCACGGCGGACGGGCATTACCCGCTACCATTCTGCAAACCCTAAAGCTTGCCTGTGTTCGGACTTTCCTCTATTTCCCGAGGGAAATAGTAATCATCGCACCTGGTTCCGAACGTAATTATACTATTCAAATCCTATTCCGCAAGTTGTTCTGTGTATCAACTCCTGAATCACTAGTCCCCAGTCATAGCAGTGGGGGGTCGGCGGTAGGGCTATAATGAGTCACATTAGTAGGGCAGCGTAATAGTTCACCATGCAAGAACCTTCTCTAACCCCCGTCGCTTCGCGTCGTTTCTCGTTTGACGGTGCCGCCACCTGGGCACTCGTGATTACCGCAGTGCTTGCGGCCATAGCATTTATTCCTACCGCCGTACTTCCGTACGTGCCGTTTCTGTACACCAAGGTATCCATTCTGGCGCTCGGCGGTCTCGTAGCGCTCATACTCTTTGTGCTCGCACGCCTTACGCGCGGCAACATTGTGCTTCCACCAATTGCACTCTTGGGTGCGCTTTGGCTTGTACCGCTTGCGTACGCACTTTCCACTCTTTTCTCGGGAGTGGGTGCCACAACCGCCTTCTTTGGGCGTGAACTCGAAATAGACACGTTCGGATTCATGATCATTCTTGCGGCACTCGCAAGTTTGACTGCGCTTACATTCCGCAGAGCAAGTCAGTACCGCACCTTCTTTGTGGTGCTTGGCGGCATGCTTTCGTTTATGCTTCTTGCCCAGCTCTTCTTCCTCGTCGTGGGTCGCATCGCGCCTACGCTTGCTTCGCCTACGACCAACCTCATTGGTTCGTTCCCTGACCTCGGCATGGTGGCAGGTCTCGGCGTTATCTCAATTCTGCTTGCGCTCCGCTTCCTTACGCTCCCCTCACGCTCCCGCACCATTCTCTACCTCATCGGAGGAATCTCTCTGGTGATGGTTGCGCTCGTGAACTCAACACTTATTTGGGGTGCCATTGCACTCATCGGTCTCGCCCTATTTATAGAGGCAATCATGCGTCACCGTGCACAGAGTCCGGATGAAGCTGACCTTGATGGTGTCGCCCTTCTTCTTGCAGACAACGAAGGCGAAACATCCTCAACCGAGTCCCGTTCTCTCGTTGCGCCACTGGTCGCGCTCGCGGTCTCCATCTTCTTCATTATTGGTGGATCGACCATAGGCAACGCACTTGTCGCGTCGTTCAATGCAAATGTGATTGATGTCCGTCCATCATGGCAGTCCACGTTTGACGTCGGTAGCCATACCTACGCGTCCTCGCCATTGTTTGGCTCAGGCCCTGGCTCGTTCGGTGAACAGTGGCTTAAGTTCCGCGATCGCAGTGTAAACGACACGGTGTTCTGGAGCGTTGATTTCACCTCGGGTGTAGGCGCTATCCCAACATCGTTTGTGACCACGGGTATCGTCGGCGCGCTCGCCTGGATAGCATTCCTCGCACTCTTCCTCTTCATCGGTATGCGCGCACTTCTGATGCGTCTTCCGCAGGATTCATTCATGCGTTTTGTCTCGGTTACGTCGTTCGTGGGTAGCGTGTATGTACTCGCGCTCTCTATCTTCACGGTTCCTGGTCCGGTGTTGCTTGCGATCGGGTTCCTCTTCATTGGTCTCTTTATCTCGTCGCTCCGTCATGCATCCAGAGCGCGCGAGTGGGGTATCGTCTTCTCGCGTAACCCCCGCATCGGGTTTGTCATTGTGTTTGTACTTACACTCATCCTCCTTGCGTCTATTCTTGCGGCCTATGTCGTCGTGGAGCGCTACTTCGCTTCGGTTGCGTACGTCGAAGGTGCACAGGCACTTTCTGCGGGTGATCTAGAGAAGGCAGACAAGGCGATCAGTCGCTCTATCCTCTTCGCACCGTCCGACCGTGCCTACCAGCTTGCCGCAGGCGTCGGCATCGCCCGCATGAACCAGGTGGCGTCTGACACGACGCTTGCGCCAGCGGATGCGCAGCAGGCCTTCCAGACTGCGCTTTCAAGCGCCATCCAGGCCGCACTTACTGCCACGAAGGTAGGACCAAACAACTACCAGAACTGGGCAATGCTCGGCAATGTGTATCAGACCGTCGTGCCGCTTAAGATCGATGGTGCGTATGACAACGCGAAGACCGCCTACGAGCGTGCCATAAGCCTAAACCCAACGTCGCCGGTGCTTCCGTTCGTGCTCGCGCAGCTTGAAATTGCGCAGGGTAATGCCGCCGCTGCAGAAGAGCGCCTCGTCTCGGCTATCAACCTGAAGCGAGACTACACGCAGGCTATCTTCCTGCTCTCGCAGCTTGAGGTACAACAGGGTCGTGCCAAGGAGGCGCTCCAGGCCGCTGAAGCAGCAGCGTACTTTGCACCAAATGATTCGGTCGTTCTGTTCCAGGTCGGCATACTCCGCTCCGCAAACAACGACACGAACGGGGCAATCGTTGCACTCTCCCGTGCTGTCGAATTGAATCCGCAGTACGCAAACGCACGCTTCTTCCTCGGTGTCATGCTCGCCATTAAGGGTCAGTATGCGGAGGCCGCTGCGCAGCTTGAGGCAATCGGCGCGCTCTCGGACGCAAACGCCACCTCCGTCGCAGCCGACCTTGCGCAGCTTCGTGCAGGCAAGAACCCATTCCCACCCTCAAGACTCGGTGCCCTCGGTATTCCTTCACCTGTCACTCCTTAGAGCGTAATACCTGTTCGAGTGATAAGGTCTAAGGTACATGGTGCGTAAACTCATAGGGACACTCACGGCAACCGGTCGAAAAATGACCGGACAGATACGCGGCTTGCATCAAGCCGCGTATCTCCTTGCTGCGCTTACGTTTGCCTCACAGATCCTGGCGCTCATGCGCGACCGTCTGTTTGCGCACACCTTCGGCGCAAGCCAGGAGCTCGATCTCTACTACGCCGCATTTAAGGTACCGGACCTGGTGTTTGCGCTGGTCGCGTCCCTCGTGTCGGCGTACGTGCTTATTCCGCGCATTGCAGGAGCAAGCAAAGAGGAGACGCGCGCACTTCTTGGCAATACGGCATCGTTTCTCGTTATTGGCGGGGGACTCATTTCGCTCGTGCTCGCGCTTCTTGCACCATGGCTTCTCTTTCTTCTGTTCCCGTCGTTCGCAGGAAGCGTGCACGCTGCGGAATTTGTAACGCTCGCGCGCATTCTTCTGGTACAGCCGATTCTTCTCGGACTTTCGGGTATCGTCACGAGCGTGACTCAGGTAGAGCGACGCTTTGCGCTCTTCGCTATTTCGCCCGTCCTTTATAACATCGGCATCATTGGGGGCACCGTATTTCTCTATCCTATCTACGGACTTTCCGGTATTGGGTGGGGGGTCATCCTCGGTGCGGTACTTCACCTGTCGATCCACATCCCTGTTCTGATTCAGGCACGCGTATTTCCATCGCTCACACTACCGAAGCCATCGATTGTGTGGAGCATTGCGCGCGACTCCATGCCGCGCTCGCTCGCGCTTGCTGCGGGCTCGCTCGGTATGTTGGCCCTCACGGCGCTTGCTGCAAAGACGGGTGAGGGAAGTATTGCGGTCTTCACGCTCGCCGGAAATCTGGAAGCCGTACCGCTTTCGCTCATAGGTGCGTCTTACGCAACTGCCGCGTTCCCGGTACTCGCCGAACACATGAACTCGAAGCGTTACGAAGAATTTCGCGCCACACTCACGACTGCTGCGCGTCATATTATTTTCTGGTCAGCGATTGTGTCGGTCCTCGCGCTCGTGCTGCGTGCGCACATCGTGCGTATCGTGCTCGGGTCCGGTGCCTTTGACTGGGACGCAACGCGTCTTACTGCTGCTATTCTCGCGCTTCTGGTGCTTGGCCTCGTCGCACAAGGCCTCGTGCTTCTCTGTTCACGCGCGTTTTATGCCGCAGGTAGGTCGTGGAATCCCCTTCTCATACAAGTAGGTGGGGCAGTCGTGTCTGTGGGTGCCGCGGTGGGCACCATAGCACTCGTACACGCCTTCCCTACCGCACGCTTCTTTATGGAGACCCTTCTGCGTGTTGAAGGGGTGGGAGGAACGGACATTCTTGCGATTGCGTTCGGGGCTACGATCGGCCAAATGATCATGGCCGTCATCGCCCTCTATACGCTCCGTGAGGTGGCTCCAGGAGTGGCAGGCTCGCTCGCTCGCTCGTTGGGTGAGGGACTCGCTGCGGCGATTTTGGGTGGGGCAGCGGCCTACGGGGTTCTCTCCTACACCGGAACACTCGCGCCGCTCACCACCCTTCCGCTCGTCTTTGCTGAGAGCGCCCTAGCTGGTATGGTGGGTCTGACGGTGGCAGCAGCAGTCCTTGCACTCCTCGCTAATCAAGAGTTCCGCGATCTCGTCGAGTCCCTTCGCCGTATGCACGTGAAGCGCACCCTGAAGCCCTACGGTGAGATTGAGAGCGTCACCACCGACTAGCGCCAGAGCTGTGCGGAGCTCTGCCTTCGCCCTACTACCCGGATGAACATACGCAATTTCAGTATCATCGCCCATATTGACCATGGAAAGTCGACGCTTGCAGATCGGCTTCTTGAACGTACCGGCACGATAGAGGCGAGAAAGATGCGTGATCAGGTTCTCGACAAAATGGACCTCGAACGCGAACGCGGTATCACGATCAAAATGCAGCCAGCGCGTATGAAATACCACGGACAGGATGGTCTGGAGTACATATTGAATCTTATCGACACGCCCGGTCATATCGATTTTGCCTACGAAGTTTCTCGCGCACTTTCGGCGGTAGAGGGAGTGATTCTTCTCGTTGACGCGACGCAGGGTATTCAGGCACAGACGCTTACTACGCTCGGTATGGCGCGTGATGCCGGATGCGTAATCATTCCCGTACTTTCCAAAATTGATTCTCCAGCTGCGCGTCCCGACGACGTTGCGCTTGAGCTCGCCGAACTTCTTACGATTGATCCGGACACCATACTCAAAGTGTCGGGACGCACCGGCGAAGGAGTCGCAGAACTTCTTGAAGCTATCGTGAGTCGCGTACCGGCTCCTCGCATTGGTACCGGCGCCCCCCGAGCCCTTATTTTCGACTTCTCCTACTCAACGCACCGCGGCATTACCGTCTTTGCGCGCGTGTTCGATGGGGAGTTTAAGAAAGGTGACGTGCTGCGCTTTGCGGCAGCAGGTGAACGCTTCACCGCTCTTGAGACGGGCATCTTCATGCCTGACGAACTCCAGACCGAAAGCCTCGCAGCAGGCGAAATCGGCTACCTCGTGACCGGGGTGAAGCAGGCCGGGGTGGTAAACGTGGGCGACACGGTGATTGCAAATAGCGGTACGACCGAGGGTCTCGAAGGGTTCGAGCGTCCGCGTCCGGTCGTGTGGGCGTCGGTGTATCCGGAAAGTCAGGATGACCTGACGGAGCTGCGTCAGTCGCTCGAACGTCTTCGTCTCTCTGACTCTTCACTTGCCTTTGAGGAGGAGTCGTCGGGAGTCCTTGGACGCGGATTCCGCTGCGGATTCCTCGGCATGCTCCACCTCGAAATTATCGTCGAGCGCTTGAAGCGCGAGTTCAATCTGGAACTCATTGTGACCATTCCGACGATTGCGTACACCGTGACCGACAAACGCGGTCACAGGGAAATTATTTATACGCCAGCCAAGTTCCCTGCCTTTGGCGAGACCGAGTCTATTGAGGAGCCGTGGGTTAAGGTGACGCTCATCACGCCTCCCGACTACCTCTCGAACATGATTCAGCTTTTTCATGATCATGAGGGGAATGTGCTTGCGACCGAGACGCACCTCGATGGACGCATTGAACTCGGGGTGGAGATGCCGCTCCGAGAGCTTATGCGTGGATTTTTCGATAAGGTTAAAAACGCGTCGTCCGGCTATGGCTCGCTCTCCTATGAGTTTCTTGATGAGCGTCCTGCGGACGTCGTAAAGCTCGAGATATTTGTCGCTGAGGAACCAGTACCTGCGTTTGCGCGCGTGGTGAGTCGTCGTCGCGCCGTTGAAGAAGGTGAGCGCATGGTGGAGAAGCTGCAGGAAATCTTGCCGCGCCAGATGTTCGTGCTCAAAATTCAGGCGCATGCGCTCGGGCGCATTGTAGCCTCAAAGAGCATTTCTGCGCTCCGTAAGGATGTGACGGGCTATCTGTACGGAGGTGACATTACGCGCAAAATGAAACTTCTGGAAAAACAGAAGAAGGGAAAGAAGCGTCGCGGTGCGCACGCAAAGATGGATATCCCTCAGGAGGTATTCATGAAAATGGTGCAAGATTCCGAGCGTTAAAGAAACAGGGACTTCCATCTGGAAGTCCCTGAGTTGGTTCGGGGTCATCGCTGCCCTCGCGATCAATAAAAATGTAGAGCAGTGAAAGTTTTTTACTATTTACCGCTCGATCACCAAAAAATGTCCAAGGGCGGAGGCGTCGTTCTGCGTCGATTGCTCGTCTGAGAAGCTCCTGCCCAACGATTGAATCCTTGAGAGCAATATGGGGATTTCTGTACCACCAATCGAGGAAGTGGTCTAGACGCATCTCCGCGGTAGTTACGAGTACGCCAAAGTGCTTAACGTATTCGATATACCCAATAGCCCAAAGGATCATGGTACCCAAGATCAAGACCCACGCGATAGTTGGCATGATCAATCTCCTGTTTCTGGAGAAAATATAACGGATTATCCACTTCCAGAAAAGAGATTGGTATACTTCATCTAATGTCTCGTCGCACCACTCGCTCAAATATGCGCCAATACGTAACGGCGACCCTGCTCGCATTTACCGTGCTGTGGCTCCTCTGGCTTGTCTGGGGAATCGCCCGAAAGGAAGAAATTGCCCGCCACGCAGTCAAAGATACGAAGCAGGAGCTTGCGGCGCTTGAAGCCCGTCAGGCGACCCTACAGGCCAATATGAACGAGCTGTCGACCGAGCGCGGTCAGGAGGCGACCTTGCGGCAGACCTATGGCGTTGCGCGTCCGGGTGAGGAGGTTATTATCGTGGTGCCGCCGGAGAAGGAGGTGGAGGAAGTAAAACTTCCTTGGTATAAAAAATTCCTCGGATTTTTCGGCTTCTGGTAGCTCGACTTTCCATAAGCTTCATTTGCTTTGTTGCGGAACCTGCGGAATTAGTTTAGTGGTAGAACGCGACCTTCCCAAGGTTGAGGCACGGGTTCGATTCCCGTATTCCGCACCAAATTATCCACAGGGTCGTTATGCTATACTGCCGGCACACCTAAGTCATATTTATGGACAAGAACGTCACTATTTACACCACGCCGACCTGTCATTTCTGCCAGATGTCTAAGGAATTCTTTAAGGCAAACAATGTCGCCTATACGGAATACAATGTCGCAGCAGACATTGAGAAGCGTCAGGAAATGATCGACAAGAGCGGTCAGATGGGTGTGCCGGTTATCACGATCGGTGACGAGCTGATTGTCGGCTTCGACAAGCGCCGTCTCGACGCCGCTCTCGGCCTCGGCGAGCCTGCTGCAACCCCCGAAGCTGTCTAAAGTAAAGAACCCCGCACCTATAGTCGCGGGGTCTCTTTTATGCAGAAGTGGATAATACGTTACTAAACTAGTATGTAAATGCTATATTCTATCCAATGAATAGAATTTCTAGCGTCAAAGTTACAGAAATTAAACGTTTGCGCCTAATAGGAAACAGTATTCCTGAGATTGCGCGAGCGACAGGTTGCGGTAAGACCACAGTTCTGAGGTACGTGAAAGAAATTAAAGTCCCCGATGAATATCGGAATATACTGAGAGAGAAACAAGGCGGGGCGAAGCAGAGAGCTATAGGGTTAAGGGAGAATATGTTGACTAAAGCCTCTGAAGAGATAGGGAGTATTACAGATAGAGATCGTTTCTTTCTGCTCGTTGGTTTGTATTGGGGAGAGGGTACAAAACGCGATTTTGGAGTTATAAATTCAGATCCTCTTCTAATACAGGCCTTGCTCCGCAGCTTCCAATCACTCGGGATCGAGAAAACAAGACTCTCACTCTCATTACGAGTACATAGGGGTATAGACATTCCTGAAGCTAAAAGTTATTGGTCGAAAATTACCAGTATTCCAGTGGATAGCATCGGAAGCGTGGAAGTAATTGATGGAAAAAAGACCGGGAAATTACCATACGGCATGTGTAGAATTAGAGTCCGATCCGGAATACGTGAACGTTTACTAATACAGAGTGCAATAGCGATTATTGGAAAAGACAGCTCGAAAAAGGTAGTATCCGCATAAGATACGCTCTCGTAGTTCAATGGATAGAACGGAGGTTTCCTAAACCTTAAATCCAG
>CAYIKA010000012.1:6692-12063 GCA_964363905.1 uncultured Candidatus Saccharibacteria bacterium | reverse complement strand
AGTACACTAGCGCCATGAAAATCGCACTCATGAGTATCGGCATTCCTGGTTCCGGAAAAACGACGATACTAAAGCCGCTTGCTGAGCGCTATGGCCTCGCGTACATCAATCGCGATGATATCCGCGAAGAAATTCTGGGCGACGCGCGAGATCAATCAGACAACGAGGCGGTATGGCAGGAGGCCAACAGACGCACGATTGAAGCACTCGCGGCAGACAAGGGCGTGGTTCTCGATGGTACGTTTGTCGAGTCTTGGAAACGCAAGGATATGGTTTCCCTTCTGCATGAGGCAGGCGCGAGCGCCATCATTGGAGTGGTTGCGGACGTTCCGCTTCCAGTAGCGCTCGAACGCAATCGTGCGCGCACACGAGAGGTTCCGGAGTCCGTTATAGAAAAACTCTACAAGATACGTATGGCTGAACCCCCAACTCTTGAAGAGGGGTTTGATGCAATTATCCCGCTTGAAAACCTGAGCGCGCTTGAGACGGCGCTCACCTAACGCACCGAAAATCCTGGCGCTGCGTTTAAGGCTGCAGTAATGCGCTCCATGGCAGGATCGAGGTCTGCATCACTCAAAGTCCGCTCCTTCGATTCAAATACGAGACGAAACGCGTAGGAGATACGTTCTTCTTTTTCGAAGCGATCGAACAGGTCGATGCGTACGAGGCGGTCTCCCGCTTCTTTGAGTATGAGGTTCGCGACTTCGCTTTCCTCGGTACCGAGAGGCGTCCACACGGCAATATCACGCAGTGCCGCAGGATAGATGGAGAATGGTTGATACGCACCGAGCGAAATTTCTACGGGCGCATAGTCCTCACCGAGCTTCTCTAGATTCACCTTTGCCAGATCCATTTCGATCATGGTGCCGTCGAGCGAATACTGCGCATGTACGGGGGTACCAAATAGTTCCTGCTCGAGGGTTGCAACATTTTCCTTCAAAATTTCTGGTGCATCTTTTTTATGTTCGGTACTAATGCCGAGCGCAAGCATGAGTACCTCCCCACTGTTCGTGAACACATTTCCAATTTCGAAAAGTTTTATCGCAGAAGCGGGACCGAGCACTCTCGGCGCCACGGTCGCCGTAAAAGCTCTCTGTGCTTCCATGTTTGGCAAAAGCGACGCGCGCATCCACGGTCGATTCAATTGAAGCGGATTAGCAAGCTCAATGTCTCCGGTAACACCGAAGCTCTGCGTGGAGAGTTCCGCATATCCACGTTCGGTCAAAAAATCCTTGATGCGCTCAATACCGCGGAAGCGGTATTGATTCGGCGCGGTGCCAAGAGGCGGTAGCATCGTAGAAGGTATGTGTTCATAGCCCAAAATACGTCCCACTTCTTCTACCAGATCTTCGGGGATTGAAAGGTCCCTGCGTTCGAAGGAAGGAATCACAGTGAACATGTCCTCTGTTTCGGTATACGAAAAGCCGAGTCGCGTAAGCGCGGTACGCACCTCATCCATACCGTACGAGGAGCCGAGAAGTGCATTTATCTTCGCGAGCGATACCGAGACCGTCTCAGGCGTGACCGGCATTGGATACACATCAGTCACTCCTAGAAGCGTACCGCCCGCAATGTCGTGTATGAGCGCAAGCACATCACGGAGCGCGTACGCCGCAAGCGCAGGCGAGGGCTTGTTTTGGAATCGCTGACTCGCGTCAGTGAAAAGTTTCAGTGCCTGCGCAGTTCTACGAACACTCGTGCCATCAAAGTTTGCGGCCTCGATAATAAGATCCGTCGTACCTTCGTCTATCTGCGCTGCCGTGCCGCCCTTGATGCCCGCAATACCAAGCGGCGCATCTGCATTGCGATCAACGATTAAAAGCACGCCCTCGGGAAGCACGAATTCTTCTCCGGAAAGTGTGGTTATCTTTTCGCCTTCAAGTGCACCGCGAACGGTTATAGCATACCCGCCATCTTTTACTTTGAGCTTCTTCGCATCAAACGCATGCAGAGGTTGGCCGATGTTGAGCATCACGTAGTTGGTCGCATCGACGACGTTATTTATGGAGCGCTGACCTACTGACTCGAGTGCTTCTTTGAGCCAACTTGGTGAAGGACCCACCTTCACCCCTTCTACCAAGGCACCCATGTAGCGATGTGTCTTTTCTTCACCCTCGAGCTCGACCGTAAGCTTTCCGGTCGAAGGATAGTCCGGAGGCGGGGTGCGAAACGGATCTTCCTTGAGGACAAGATTGAGGGATGCAGCAATTTCAAGTGCCACACCGCGATGCGAAAGCATGTAAGCAGCACGGTCCGGAAGAATCTTCACGTCGAGCAAGTCGCCCGCGACTTCTTCAATCTCTACGGCATGAAAAGTGAGCGCATCAGCAATAGCCTCGGAAGACGGCAGTTCCGCTTCGAAATAGTTCTGGAGCCACTTCCGTGAAGTTTTCATAAAAAATACGTACTAGGAAATATCGAAGCCGTAACTGAAGCGCAGATCGCCCGCGTGGAAAAGCCGCACGTCAGGTACGCTGTGCTTCACCATGATGAGGCGCTCGATACCACCCCCGAACGCAAACCCCTGGTACTTCTCCGGATCGATACCAACATTGCGAAGCACCTGGGGGTGCACCATGCCGGCACCCATAACCTCGAGCCAACGTCCTTCTTTACCGGGCACCTCAAACCACACATCTACCTCAACCGAGGGCTCCGTAAACGGAAAGAAGCTTGGACGAAACCGAACCTTTGACTCTTCGCCCAAGTATTCCTTGAAGAAGTAATCGAGTGTTCCTTTCAAATGGGCGAGCGAAATTCCTTCTCCCACCACCAGTCCTTCGTTCTGATAGAACTGCGCTTCATGCGTCGCGTCCGTCGCTTCGTTGCGATAGACCTTGCCGGGCACAATGATGCGATAGGGCGGTTCAATTCCCTCTTTCATCTTCTCTTCCATGTAGCGAATTTGAACGGAAGAGGTTTGGGTACGCGGCACCCTTGGGGTACTTTCCTTCGTCCAGAAGGTGTCCTGCATATCGCGCGCGGGGTGATCTGCGGGCACGTTCAGTGCGTCGAAGTTATGCCACTCGTCCTCGAGTTCGGGGCCCTGCGCCACATCGAAACCCATTCGCGCGAAAATGCTCGCGATTTCTCGTATCGCTACCGAGAGCGGATGGAGCCGGCCCGTATCCATATAGAGTCGAGTATACACGCGCGAGAATGGAAAAAATAGGGCTATTTTGCTATACTTCCGGGTATCGAGGGGCCATTTTGGTCCCGCGCTCGTATGGGACTCGAACTCTTAGCGTACCCCTTTATATTCCTGGGCCTCTACTTTGAGGTGTTCATGCTGCTTACCTTTCTGTCGTCGCCGGCACGCGCGCGTCGTTTGCGTGTACCGTCCGGATACAACCCCTCGGTCGCCATCATTGTTCCCTGCTGGAACGAAGAGAAAACCATTGACGGCACGGTCCGCTCCCTCTTGGCGCTTGATTACCCCAAAGAAAAATTGAGGATCATCCTCGTAAACGACGGCTCCACCGACAACACCAAGGCGGTCATGGATTCCTATGCTGGCAGTCCGGAGATTACCGTGATTCACAAGGCAAATGGCGGAAAACATACGGCAATTAACGCCGGTATTGAGGTTGCGGCTGATTCTGAATTCGTCGGCTGCCTCGATGCCGACTCGTTTGTGGCACCCGACGCGCTCAAAGAAATGATGACGGCGTTTGTGGACCCTCGCGTGGCAGCGTCTACTCCTGCCATGTCAGTATTTGAACCGAAGTCCCTTCTTGAGCAGATGCAGAACGCTGAGTACATATTTGGCATTGCACTGCGCCACACCCTCTCCGCAGTAAACGGCATCTACGTCACCCCTGGCCCCTTCTCTCTCTATCGTCGCTCAGTACTCGACGAGTTGGGAGGATTCCGTCATGCGCACCAGGCAGAGGATATGGAAATGGCGCTTCGCATTCAGCGCGCTGGCTACGAAATAGAGAATGCACCGCGCGCGCGTGTGTACACCAAAGTGCCACGTACGGTGCCGAGTCTTATCAAGCAGCGCACGCGCTGGACCACCGGCTTCCTGCGCAACGTGCTCACCGACTACCGCGATCTGGTCGGTAACCCTAAATATGGCGTACTCGGCCTCTTGGTACTTCCGCTCGGTTTCGTCTCTATTATGGGCGGCGTGGCACTCTTCTTTGTTGCGCTCTACGAGACCGGAACGCAGCTCGTTAAACTCTACCTCCTTTCGAGTGGCGTACCGCTTTCCTATACGCTCATGCCGCGTTTCTCGTTTGAATTGTTCTATATACCCGTTACGTTTATCGCCGTTATCAGCCTCGTCGTCACGGTAATATCGATCGGATTTATTTTAGTTGGTCGAAGCGTATCCAACACCTCGGCCTCACTCACACTCAGCATCATTGGCTACACGTTTCTCTACGTGCTTATTGCGCCGTTCTGGCTCATTCGTTCGATCACCGATGTCGTTACCGGAACGCGCCGCGCCTGGCGTTAATTGATCCAAAATCGTAGTATCCTTTTACTCATCTATGAATAAACCAATGCCACTCCCCCTCCGTAATGCGCTTCTCGCGCTTGCGATAACGCTCGTTATTATTGGCACCATTGTGTACGCCATTAACTACTTGGACCGTCAGCGTCTTGCCGAACTTGATGCTATCCAGAGCCAGCTGGCAACGGATACGCTTTCGCTCGAGACCCAGTTCTCACTTCTCGAAGAAGCACCCTGCGAAGATATTTCGGCCGGCACCGCCCTCTCCCAGGAGGTAAGCAATTTGGGAGATCGCCTCTCGAGGAGCGAGGAACGGCTCGGCAACACGAACGCAGAAGTGCTCCAGCTCAAAAAGCAGTACACCCTACTCCAAATTCGAGACTACCTGCTCACCAAGCGCCTCGCAGAGACCTGTAAGCTCAGCCCTACAACGGTGCTGTACTTCTACTCGAACGCCCCTGAAAGTTGTGCAGATTGCGATCGTGCGAGCTATGCACTCTCCTACTTGCGTCAGACCTACCCGTCACTCCGTGTGTATTCGTTCGACTATGACCTTGACCTGGGCGCCGTGAAGACACTGGTCGCCGTTGAAAAAGTGAAGCGTAACTTCCCCGCGTTCGTGATTAATGGCAAGCGCACCTATGGATTCTCAGACCTGGAAGAATTCGAAACGCGCTTCCCCAAAGCACTCTTCGAGAGCGCCTCAACCACCGCAACGACAACTCAAAAGAAATAGTAAAAGCCCCGCATCTGCGGGGCTTTTACTATTTCTTTTCGGAGCCGAGAGCGAGGCTTGAAGCACGCTCTACGGTTTACCACCCTGTTCATATTCTGAGAGCCGAGAGCGAGGCTTGAACTCGCGACCTACGGTTTACAAAACCGTTGCTCTACCAACTGAGCTATCTCGGC
>CAYIKA010000012.1:0-6592 GCA_964363905.1 uncultured Candidatus Saccharibacteria bacterium | reverse complement strand
AACTCGCGACCTACGGTTTACAAAACCGTTGCTCTACCAACTGAGCTATCTCGGCGATTACCCTGAGCTATCGGGGTGTATTCTCCTTTGTATCACAAACTTTCCGATTCTTCCTTCTCGCGAATGGAGAGCCGGCGCAGACGCACCGTGCTTCGTACATGGCGCACTGCCTCGCGGAAACTACGGCGCGGACGTGCAGCTGTGGTTGCCTCTTCACGACGACCACGCAGTGTGCGCACAAAACGTGTCAGCGCGCGCTCAATGAAGCGCACCACTATAAGTGAGCCGTGCGCGATATCGTGCAGAATGCGCTCAACACCTGCCCGGAGCGTGTCGCGCACAAACGCCCCAAGGTCGACATGCTCCACAATAAACGCTGCCTGACCTACCTTACGGTCAAGACGCTTACGTGCGCCTACAAAGATACGCTTCCCACGAGCCGTCTCTACTGCCGTAAGCAAAAGAAACAGGACGAGGAGCGTGAACGCTGTGCCGATGGCTATGAGGTAGGGCATATACGTGCCCGCCCGAATCTAGCGGGCGGAAAAACGCGCGAACTTAGTGATCTCTACGCGCTCACCAAACTTCTGAGAAGCTTCGGTTACGAGGTCGCGAATCGTCTTTGATTCGTCCTTGATGTAGCTTTGGTTGAGGAGAACCTGGTCCTTGAAGTAGGACGCCATCTTTCCGTCAAAAATCTTCTCCTGCATATCTGCAGGCTTATCCTTGACCTCTTCGCGGAAGATAGCTTCAGCGGCCGCACGTGCCTCTGGCTTGATGTCTTCGTCGCTCAAGTAGGTTGGATTGGTCGCAGAAATCTGGAGGGCGATTTCGCGGGCGAGTGCTGGAAATTCTGGGTTACGCGCAACGAAATCCGTCTCGCAGGAAAGAAGTACCATGGCACCAATGGTACCGTCGTGCACATAGCTTGCGACCGCTCCGGCACCGAGCTCACGGTCTGACTTCTTTTCGGCCGCTGCACCCGAGCGCTTTTTCAACACCACCTCTGCCTTTTCAATATCGCCCTCGGTCTCCTCGAGCGCTTTCTTGCACTGCATGATGGAGAGACCCGTGCGTTCGCGAAGTTCCTTAACGATGTCGATTGAAATTTCCATGAATACGAAAGTTACAAATAGTAGTGAGAGCTATGGAAAGGGCGCGGGTGCGCGCACTTTTGTTACGCCTTTATGCCAGACTCGAACGCGTCAGCAAGTTCACCGAGAACGAGGTCAATTGCCTTACGGGATGCATCGTTGACCACCACCGGGTACTGAGCGTCCTTAAGATCGCAGTCTGACGACATGATGCCGATGACCGGAATGCCCGCATCGCGTGCTTCCTTGGTTGCGTGTGCTTCGTGGCGCGTATCGACGATGACGAGTGCGTCAGGGCGGCGAGCAAGGGTCGTAATGCCCGCGAGGCGCTCCAAGAGGCGTGCGATTTCGCGATCGATGCGAACACGCTCAAGCTTGGTGTACAGCTTCGTGAGCTCACCAGAGTCGCGCTTCTGAAGAAGGTCCGCAAGACGATCGATGCGCTTCTTGATTTCCGTGAAATTCGAAATAGTACCGCCGAGCCAACGGCCAGCCACGTAGGGCTGCGCAAGACGCTTGGCAATTGCCGCGACTGAGTCGGACGCCTCACGCTTACCGCCGACGAAGAGGACGGTCTTACCGTCACGGGCGAGTGCAGCGATAGCCTGCTTGGCTTCTGCGAGCTGTGCATCGGTCTTTACGAGATCGAAGATCTCTACCCCGCCCTTAGCACCCAGGATAAAGGTGCGCATCGAGGGATGACGGCGGCTCTTAACATGGGCAAAGTGCGCGCCGACCTCAAAGAGGCGGTCGACACCAGGACCGGTGGTGGTAGTGGTACTCATATAATGGATTTCCCTAGCCTAACACAACGCTTTCCGGCACTCAACCCTATGAGCCAAGGGGCTAAAATTCCTCGAATTTAGGCACCACGTTCACGATGACACTATCGGTCCTTCCTCCGGGACAACTGATGATATAGGTAGCCTGGCTTCCTATAGGGGGTGTGGTTATAGAACCTGATACGGAGCACGAGTTTGGGGTGGCTACCTCGCTTACACCAGGGCCCGTGATACTACACACTCCCGAGGTGTCGGATGCAGTCCACGTAAGGGTAGTCGTATCCCCTGCGACAATGCGTGTAGGGCGTGCTGCTATATCGACAGTGCCTGTGTCGGAGCACACGGAACCCGATACCGTAATGGTGACCGGAGATGCATTCGTCGTCCCGCCGGGGCCGGTGCAAGAAAGTCCGTAACTCGTCGTTGCGCCAGGTGATACGGATACAGTACCCGCAACTACGCCCCCTGTAACAAATCCTGAACCGGTACACGAGGTTGCGCCGGTTGACGACCAGGTGAGGGGTGCCGAACCTCCGGGCGCAATAGTCGCGTTGGTACCAAACGTAACGTCCGGCGCTCCACCGCCCACCGTAATAGCCGTCCAGGCTCCACAGTTATCCCCTTCGTCGGATTCTGATATGGATCCGACATTTCCTGTATTTAGGTCAGCGCAGATACGGATATACCACGTACCACCTGAAGGGAATGTATAGCCATAGGATGTTGTTCCCGATCCATTAGCACCCAACGTATTCATGGTGCGGCTGCCAATATTAACTGCCCCGCCGCCAAGAGCGTTATCGGCCCGTTGGAAAAGATTGGTGAATGATGAACCAGTCGACATCGTACTGAGGTTCTGTATCACCGCACTCAGAATGACATCAACGCCCAGGTCTCCGGTCGAAGGACCAGTGGTATCAGGCTCGACCGTCAGGTTAGGAGTACCGCTCGGTGGTGGCGAGCAATCCCTTGTTCCGCGATAGCTGTTACCACAGGAATCAGAGCAGACGCCCGTGCTGCAGGTACTCGCTGCACATGCTCCCGATGGAGTACATGAGGGTGGCGTTGGAGGGCTGGATGCGCACAGTGAATTTGAAGGCGTTGAGGCTGAGCAGGTGCCGCCACACTGCATAGAGCCGCCATTGGTCATACCACACGCGTTCGGTGCTGAAGAACAGCTCGCACCAAGCCAGCCTGGATTAGCCGGTGGCGCCACGGGACAGGCACCCGTCTGCGTCTGACCGCACGCGTTCGGCGCCGAAGTGCACTGCGCACTACAGCCGCCACACATATATTCAGTAACTCTGCGGTAACAACCGCCACCCGGACCCGCACCGTTACTTACGATCATGCACTTCTGTCCGTTTGCAGTGCAGCCGCTCCCGCACGTATTTTTACCATTACAGGATCCTGCATCCTCTTGCGTCGTTGAAAGAAACTGCCAGGAACAGTCCGCTTGAACGTTTGTAGGAATAATAAAGAAGGCCAGCAGTACAATAAGTAATCCTTGAGAAATACGATTCATGGAAATAGTCATGACCTAGTGTGTGATATCGCTTCTATCTTGATCGTTGAAGGATACGGAAATTCTACTGCCTCGTGACGACCAGGTAGAACAAATGAAGAACCATCAGGGAGCGTATAGCGTGTCCTGACGGCACTATCAGAGAGCCACGATACCGGTACAGGAAGAATATCCGCGTACCACGCAGCGACGAGCGCAAGAATAAGTACGACGAGCGCACTAATAAGCACGCGTCGTGGATGTTTCCGAAACAAACGCGATGCACTCATTAGCTTCAGTATAGCGCTTTTACAAAAGTCGCTTTGCGCACCACTTGGGGAGAAGTGCGTTAGTCGTCGTCTTCTGCGGGACCTACCCCACCCGCGCGCGCTGCGTTTTGAAGTGCTTCGACGATCGGATCGATATTCCCTTCCATAATTTTTGGAAGGTTGTGCCAGGATTCTTTGAGACGATGATCGGTTATGCGATCTTGGAGAAAGTTGTAGGTACGAATCTTTTCAGAACGATCCCCGGTACCAATCTGACCACTACGAAGTTCTGCATGCTTCTTTGCTTCCTCTTCTATGGCGAGCGTCTCGAGCTTCGCAGCAAGGATTGCCATAGCTTTTTCGCGGTTGGCGAGCTGACTGCGTTCGCTCGAGGAGCGTACATCTACGCCGGACGGTATGTGCACGAGACGCACCGCCGTTTCCACCTTGTTCACGTTCTGTCCGCCCGCCCCGCCCGAGCGCGTAAATTCCATGTGAATATCCGCCGGATTAATAACTACCGTTGGCTTCTCACGAATAGGGAGCGCCGCCACAGACGCCGTGGAGGTATGGATGCGCCCTGACTTCTCGGTAAGCGGCACGCGCTGCACGCGATGCACGCCCGTCTCGTAGCGAAGCGCTTCGTAGGCATCCTTGCCTTGAATTTCAAGCGTAAGGTCATCAATAACCCCCACGCGCCAGCGTTTACTCTCCGCATACTTTTCGTACATTTCTTTTAGTTCGCGCGCGAACAGGGTTGCCTCGTCGCCACCCGCGCCCGCACGAAACTCGAGTACGATTGCTTTTGCTGCTGCCTGCTCTTCTTTGTCTTTATTTAAAATCTGTTCGATCTCACCCAGGATTTCCTTCTGACGCTTCAAGATACGCTCTGCGTCTTCCGCCGCGAGCTCGCGAAGCACCGCATCTTCCCCTGCTGCCTCATGACTCTGCGCGAGTTCTACCGACAAACGTTCATACTCCTCCGCGAGATATGCGGTCTTGTGGTTGGTCTTAAATTCAGAGGAATACTCCATGATAGTGAGAATGATAACGCACAAGCGCCCCGCCAGTGTGGCGGGGCGCTTGTAGAGCCTCGTTACTTACGCTTGGCTGCGGCGGCGCGCTGCTTGAAGCGCTCAACGCGTCCCGTCTTATCGAGCGTACGATCCTCGTTCGTATAGAACGGGTGCGACTTCGAGGAGATTTCGACGATTACCTTGGGGTAGTCCTTACCCTCAAAAGTGCCGGTATCCGAGGTACGGATAGTCGAACCAATGAGGAAACTGCCGCCCGAGGCGATATCTTCGAAGATCACCTGACGGTAATCGGCTGGATGGATGTCCTTTTTCATTACAATAGGGACTATAGCAAAGCCCGCCCCTTCCTTCAAGCGGGCTAGTAGTAGTTGAACTGAGGGAGCGTATTGACGATGGTCTGGGTCGATTGACTACCTGGGCAGGTCAGGGTGTAGGTCGACTGAGTCGTGATGGTGGGCGTCGTGATCGAGCTGATCGCTACACAGGAGGCATCAGGGGTAATTGACTGGTGGACACCTGGACCGTTCAAGAGACAGTTGCCCGAAGCGTTCTGAATGTTCCAGGAGAGGGTCACCACCGTGCCGCTTTTTACGCGCGCAGGCAGTGCGCTCAGCGTTACTGGTCCCGTGTCGGAACAGCCAGCAGCAGTCACCGTCACCTGCGGACAGAATCCCGTTGCGCCCGTTGAGTCCGTAACCTGCATACCGTAGGTACCCGCGGTCGAAAGCGTACGACTCAGTGTTGCACCACTTCCGGAAACAACCCCCGCATCTGAAGAGGTCCAGACGTAGGGCGCGGCTGCGCCATTGCTTGGTGTCGCGGTATACGTGACCGAACCTCCCATACTTATCGTTGCTGCAGACGCCCCGCAGGATACGCTTGGCGTAGGCGCGGGGGTAACCGTGAAGCTCGTCATTGCTGCGCAGTTATCATTCTCATCACTTTCTGCAACCTGACCCACCCAGAGGGTGTTATTGTCCGCGCAAAACCGTCCCTGATAGGAACCTGCTGCGAGTGTCGTCGTGGCATACACCGTTGCCTGTCCGCCCGGAGCAATTGCCGGCAGATCCGCCGCCGCAACAAGCGTGCCGCCTCCCATATCAAAAAGGTTGTGTGTGGAAGGAGTTGAGGTCGCGCCCGTATTGAAGATAGTTGCTGACACCACCACCGTTCCTGCGGTGAAATTCGTATGGTTTAAGGTCGCCGCGGTTAAGTTTGGCGCGGCGCCGGGCGTCGAAACAGTGACCGTGTTAAATCCCCCGCAGTTATTGTTTTCATCCGTCTCATTTACGGATTCATTCCAATTAGGGTGAGCAAGATCGGCACAGAAGCGCACTTGGTAAGTGCCAGGGGCGCTGAACGTGTAAGTTCCCGTAACCAAGTTCGAAGCTCCGACCGCAAGACTATTCGTGGTGGATGCCGCAAATGACGACCCACCGTTTACCTGAAAAAGTGAATTGAATGCGCCTGAGGCGGCGGTGCCGTTATTCCACGCACGGGACTGAAATGTAAGGGGGATCCCGCTTACGCCGCTGGTTGGCCATACGTTATCAGGAGTGAGGTCTGGAGCGGGAGCGGCCACCACTGAGGCAACGCCATACGTCGCAGACGTCATGCTTATGTGCTCGAGATCGAACATAGTCCAACTTCCCGTGCTTACAAACGCGATGAAGAGTGTGCCAAACGTAGTGCCGAGCGACAGACCGAGCCAGCGCATAAGAACAGGAAACGGAGCGGGATGCATACGGACTCAATTAGAATTCTTCAAACTTAGGAATAACGTTCACGATTACTTTGAGTGTAGAAGGAAGGCTTGGGCACGAGAGCGTATAGATTGACTGAGTATTTACGGTCACGTTGACCGGTGGCGGGAAGTTGTTGCAGCCTGATGGACTGAAGCTCTGGT
>CAYIKA010000011.1:0-12401 GCA_964363905.1 uncultured Candidatus Saccharibacteria bacterium | reverse complement strand
GCTCATCGTTGTACTCCTTCTTTTGCGACGGTGTTCTTTCAAACTATGTCGCGTGCCAGTGGGTTCCTCCCTTATGAAGGTTTACCTTAGCGGTACATACTCAAACAACAAACACTGAGGTATATTATACACTATAATTAGTGAATAGTAAATGTCTTGCGGTCCAAAACAAAAGAGCCTCTCTCGAGGCTCTTTTGTTTTATTTGAATGCGTGTATTACACGCCGCCGCCGAATCCTGAACGAGACTTTGCTTTGCCCTTGGTCATGCGACCCATAAGGCCCTGTTTCTTTTCGCGTGTTTCTTCAACCGTGTGCTTCTCTGCGTGCACTGGCTCTTTTACACCCTCAGTATGATCTTCGTGCTCATGAGCCTCGATACGCTTCTCGCGCTTCTTGGTCTCCGCCTTTACTTCCTTCTTAGGAACGATCTGCTTACCACGGTACATTCCCGTGGCCTCATCGAGGCGGTGTGGGAGGCGAAGGTTGCCGCTCTCCTTATCTTTAACGATCGCACCCTCTACCAAAGCGTGGTGGCTTCGGCGGTTTTTGGTGTGCGAACTGGTGTGACGCATTCGTACTGACATAGCCCGTACCTTATCACAGCCCCCTAAAAAGCGCTATACAAGCCCGTTCCTTGCTCATTTCCACTGGTGTGCAAGTATGCAAATAGCTGCAAACCTAGCATAACCTAGATAGGCAGTACCGCTGGAGCTTTCAAGTAGCGAAAGCTTCCCAACAATCCTTTAACGGAAAGAACCGTAAGGATGCAAGTCAAAAGCACTTTTGCAGGCAGCACTCGTTCTTTGGGGGCGCATCGTTCTCCCGGGTTGTGGGAGGTGACACGAAAACGAAAACATGATCCTGGGTAACACCCCTCGATCGACTTCATCCCTCTGCGCGTAGGGTGACACGCGCAATCAAACGTCCTTGAGCTTTACAGTTCGGACAAAGGGCCGCACGGAGTATATCCGAGCGGCCCTTCTCTATTTATAGAATGCTCCGCAAGAATGTGCGGCGATGCTCTTCGCACGGACCGTGCTCTTTTATTACTTCTATGTGCGCCTTAGTGCCGTACCCTTTATGTTTCTCAAATCCATACAGCGGATAGGTCGTCGCAAGTTTTAGCATGTGCCGATCGCGCGTCACTTTGGCCGCAATAGATGCGAGCATGATGGCGGGAATAATCCCGTCGCCGCCTATCACGGTCTCTTGTTCATATTCCTTTGGTGCAGCAAGCGATCCATCAAGCCACACCTTCCCTTCCTCAACGTTCGGCAATAATTTGCGCACACCAGTATAAAGCGCATGACGAACGGCAGGCGCAATGCCGCCTGCATCAATGTTTTTTGCGGACACCATTTGTACTACGGCACTCACGCGCCCCGCACGAATTTCTTCTTGGAGCGTTGCAAAAAGTGCCTCGCGTTTCTTTTCTGAAAGTTTCTTTGAGTCGTTGAGTCCTGGAAACGCCGCGAGTATGTCGAATCCCTCTTCGACCTTTACCACCCCGACCGCAACCGGTCCTGCGAGTGGTCCCCTCCCTGCCTCATCGACACCTAGGACGAATTTCATCCCCGAAGCATACCAGTCCTAATTTGGTATCCTGTAGGTAATGGCTGGTCGCTTCGTACATCTCCACACTCACTCGCACTATTCGTTCCTCCAGGCACTCCCGAAGGTCCCTGAGCTCGTCAAGGCAGCGAAGGCGGCCAATATGGGGGCAATTGGTCTTACCGACGCTGGCAATATGCACGGCGCAATTCAGTTGTATAAGCTTTGTGAGAAAGCTGATATTCGACCAGTCTTCGGGGTCGACGCCTACGTCGCGCAAGGGTCACGTAAAGAGGTGGCTCACGCAGAACCCGGTGGCCGCACGCGCCTCGTGTTGCTTGCAGAAAACAACACGGGCTACACGAACCTTATGGCACTCATTACCAAATCCTTTACGGAGGGGTACCACGAGCGCCCGCACATGGACCGCGAACTTTTTAAGGAACACCACGAGGGACTTATTGCACTCATTCCTTCGTTTGCTGGCACCGTTGCACAGCATTTGAAACAAAACGATCCGAAGGGTGCCGCAGCCGCACTCGCCGAGTACGTAAGCATCTTTGGGGCAAGCAATGTATTTCTCGAAATAAGTCATCACCCCAAAGCAGAGGGACACGAGAAGCGCATGAAGGAAATTATTAAACTTTCAAAGGAGTCGGGAGTGCCGCTTGTCGCGCAGCATGACGTCTATTACCTGAAACCGGCCGATCGCGAACCAACCGAAGTCATGCGCCGCATCGCACAGGGCGCAAAAACCGCAAACGAAGAAGAGGACTTCTCCTTTGTCGACGAGGCCACCATGCTCTCGTGGTTTCCTGAACAGGAAGACGCAGTCAAACGTTCAGGCGAAATAGCCGATCGCTGCAGCGTCACCCTCACGCTCGGCAGTTGGAACTTCCCTGCCGTTGATGTAGAGCCAGGAAAGACGCATGAGGAAATGCTTCGCGAACGTACGTACGCAGGCCTCTCGCTCCGTGGTATGGAGCGCACCAAAGAAGTGGAAGACCGTGCAGAGTACGAACTCGACGTCATCATCAGTAAGGGATTTGCGCCGTACTTCCTCGCGGTGTCCGATCTACTTTCGTTTGCGAAGTCTGCCGGCATTTTGACCACCACGCGCGGTTCTGCCGCGGGTTCCCTCGTGTCGTACCTCACCGGTATCACCAACGTGGACCCGCTTGCCTACAAGCTACCGTTCGAGCGCTTCCTCAATCCTGAGCGTCCAAAGGCGCCGGATATCGACATGGACTTCGCCGATAATAGACGCGACGAAATGATCGCGTACGCGAAGCGCAAGTACGGCGAGGACCACGTGGCGCAGATTGGAACATTCGGAACACTGATGGCGCGCGCTGCCGTGCGCGACGTGTCGCGTGCGCTCGGACACGCGTACCGTACCGGTGACCGTATCGCAAAACTCATTCCGCTCGGTTCCCAGGGCTTCCCTATGACGATCGCCAACGCACTGACGCTTGAGCCTGAATTGAAACAGCTCTATGACGAGGATGAGGACACCAAAGAAATCATTGACCTCGCGCAACGCATCGAGGGTTGTGTGCGCCATACGGGAGTGCACGCCGCAGGCGTGGTGATTTCACCAACGCCGCTCACCGAGTGGACGCCGCTCCAGATCGACCCAAAGACGGGCAAGCTCATCACACAGTACGACATGCATGCGGTCGAAGATGCAGGTCTTTTGAAATTCGACTTCCTCGGTATCAAGAACCTTTCTATTCTTTCGGACGCAGTCGAGCGCGTGCAAGAGACCAAGGGCATTTTTATAGATATTGAGAACGTGCCGATTGATGACGCAAAAACGTTTGCAATGCTCGCGCGCGGCGAGACCGAAGGCACCTTCCAGTTGAACGGTTCGGGCATGACGCGCTACCTCAAGGAGCTGCAGCCGACCTCCATTCACGATATCAACGCCATGGTGGCGCTCTACCGTCCGGGTCCGATGGAAACCATTCCGCAGTACATCGAGCGTAAGAAAAATCCGAAACTCATTCACTTCCTCGATGAGCGTATGAAGGAATACCTCGATGCGTCGTACGGACTTCTGGTGTATCAGGACGATGTGCTCCTGACCTCTATCACGCTCGGCGGGTATTCATGGCTTGAAGCCGACACCCTTCGCAAGGCTATGGGTAAGAAGATTCCCGCAGAAATGGAAGCGCAGAAAGAAAAGTTGATGAAGGGCTTTATTGAGTACGGGAAACTTTCCAAAGAAAAAGCCGAACGCATTTGGAAACTTATTGAACCGTTCGCCGCCTATGGATTCAACAAGGCGCACGCCGCCTGCTACGGAAAGGTTGCCTATCAGACCGCCTACATGAAGGCGAACTACCCGGTCGAATACATGACCGCGCTTCTGACCGCGGACGCTGGCGACACCGAGCAGATTTCGATACTGGCTGCGGAGTGTGAACGTCTCGGTATTCCCCTTCTGCCACCAGACATTAACGAGAGCGGGTCTGACTTTACGGTTGCCGGCGAACATGCGGAGACGATTCGCTTCGGACTTACGTCTATCAAGAACTTCGGTGAAGGCATCTCGCAGGCAATTATCGAGGAGCGCAAAAACAATGGTCCGTTCCTGAACCTGAGTGATTTCCTCTCACGTATTGGGACAAAGAATCTTAACCGTAAGTCACTCGAGTGTCTTATTAAGACCGGGGCGCTCGACCGATTTGGCGAACGCGCACATCTTCTTACTCACATCGAACGGCTCCTGACCTTCCACCGCGACGCTACCGCAAGCGCGCCCCAGGATTCCCTATTCGGCTCTACCTTCGGGGCACCCACCCTCACCCTTCCACCCCAGACCGAGACGACTACGCTTAGCGACAAGCTCGCGTGGGAAAAGGATCTGCTCGGCATCTATGTCTCCGGGCATCCGCTCGACGCACACGAAGGCACGCTCGCAAAAGCAGGACTGACTGTGGGCGAACTTCTCGAAGAGCCGCAGCCAGGACGACTCGTCATTCTCCCTCTCCTCATCCAAGACGTACGCACTATCCTTACCAAGTCAGGAGAAAAAATGGCGTTCGTAAAGTTTGAGGACCGGTCTGCTGCAATTGAGGGAGCGGTATTCCCAAAAACCTACAAGGAGCACGCAGGTATAATTACTCCTGGGCAATGTGTCTTGGTAAAGGCAACTATTTCCATACGTAACGGCGAGACCACACTCGCGCTCGATAACCTCAAACTGCTCTAGGAAGCGATGGCTCCTCTGCGGGGTCCCTGCTCATTTTTGTGATATTCTCACCTGCATGGCATCCCTCGAAGAAAAGCGACACACTCTGGCCCATCTGCTTGCTGCAGCAGTCCAGGAACGCTATCCCCACGCAAAAGCAACGATTGGTCCGGCAATAGACAACGGTTTTTATTACGATTTCGATTTCGCAGGTGGCGAAACTCCCGGCGAAGCTGACCTTGCAACGCTCCAGGCTTCGATGGAGGAACTTCTTCCTTCCTGGACGGAAATGTCGGGCACTGAGGTGTCAGAGAAAGACGCGCGCGATCGCTTCAAGGACAACGCATTCAAACTCCAAATTATCGACGGTATAGTTGCCGCGGGCGAAACCATAGCGCTCTACACCGCCGGCAATTTCACCGATCTCTGCCGTGGCGGTCACGCAGAACACCCAGCGCACGATCTCAAGGTGGGCACCTTTGCACTTGAGCGCATTGCAGGCGCGTACTGGCGTGGTGACGAGAAGAATCCAATGCTGACGCGTATCTACGGTCTAGCTTTTGATACCAAAGAAGAGCTTGAGGTGTATCGCATACAGCAAGAAGAGGCGAAGAAGCGCGACCATCGCAAACTCGGACGTGAACTTGATCTGTTCGTCTTCTCTGATTTGGTGGGCCCCGGTATGCCGCTTTTTACTCCGCGCGGCACGACCGTCCGCTCAGAAATCGTTACCTATTCACGTGAACTGAACGCAAAGCTCGGATTCGGCGAGGTGCATACACCAAACGCAAACAAGGCTGAACTTTTCAAAACCTCTGGTCACTATGACCAATACAAGGAAGATATGCTTCAGGTCTCGTCACAGTACGTGAAGGACGAAATGTTTTTGAAGCCTATGAATTGTCCGCAGCATACCCAGATATATGACTCGCGTCCGCGTAGCTACCGTGACCTTCCTATTCGCTACGCAGACTTTGCAGTACTGTATCGCGATGAACGTCCTGGAGAGCTTTCAGGACTCACGCGTCTGCGCGCGTTTGCACAGGATGATGGACACGTGTTCTGCCGTGAAGATCAGATAGAAGCAGAAGTGAGTAGCATCCTCGGTGCCATTCAGACCGCGCTTGCTACCTACAAGATTGATTCGTGGATGCGCCTGTCGCTGCGGGATCCTGCAAACAAAGAAAAATATCTCGGGGAAGATGCTGCCTGGGATAAGGCAGAGAGCATCATGCGTTCGCTTCTCACCGAAAAAGGCATCGCATTCAAAGAAGCAGAAGGCGAAGCCGCTTTTTACGGACCAAAGATCGACATCATGGCAGTCGACGCTCTTGGTCGTCAGTGGCAGATTTCCACTATTCAGCTCGACTTCGTGCAACCTGCACGCTTTGACCTCACCTACACTGCAGAAGACGGAAGTAAGCAGACGCCGGTAATGATCCACCGCGCCCTCGTGGGTTCTCCTGACCGATTCCTCGGTATTCTTATCGAGCACTATGCTGGTGCCTTCCCTACCTGGCTCGCTCCCGTGCAGGCGCGCATTCTCCCTATCGCGGAGGCGCATGCCGCGTACGCTGAAGAAGTTTGCACTAAGCTCGGCGCACTCGGCATACGCGTTGATGTAGACGCTGCGAGCGAATCGCTTGGAAAGAAGATTCGTAACGCGAAGACCGAGAAGATTCCGTACCTTCTCGTCGTGGGTGATGCCGAAGTAGCAGCAGGTACTCTTTCCGCAGAAAGTCGCGATGAAGGCAAGCTCGACAGCATGACTGTCGATGCGTTCAGTGAGCGAGTGCTCGCAGAAATACGAGACCGTCGCTAGAGCAAAGGGCATGATAAAACGCCGGACCTATTGGGGTCCGGCGTTTTCATGTACGAGCATTGCTCGATTATTTAATCCGAATGATCTGCGAAGAGTCAGCGGAGCTGATGCCGATCACCGGCGCGATCGCCTTTCGAGCACCAGGGCTCGCAATGACTGAGGTGGCGAAGATAACCATCCCAAGCACGATAACGCAGATCGCTATCAGCGGCGGAGTAGCCATGGGCAGCGAACTCACCTGAGCGCAGGGTGACTGGTATGTCGTGTTCTTGAACAAAGACATTGTTGTTTCTCCCTTTATTAGAACAATAGTGGTAGTGATGCTCCGAAACTAACCGCAATCACGAGGATACTGAAAGCGATGAAGTGTTCTCTTATTTCGTTGCCAATTTTACGTAGCAATTTCATTGCCTTCCACCCGCATGTCTGACGAGGAGCATACTCCTATCTGGCAAAAAGAAAAGCCGCTTCCTTAGGGAAGCGGCTTTTCTTAACCGTTATTGTTTGATTACCCGTTTACGACGGAGAGTGCGCGCGTGACTGCGAGCTTCACACCCGTGACTCCGGTTGAGTAGGTGCCGTCCACCGCAGTGGTGAGGGCGCCAATCACCTTCTCGAGGAAGGCAGGAGCACAGTTGTTGGTGAGTGCTGCAATGGCAGGATGCACAGCGGAGCCGTCGATCTTTGCGCGATACGCATCATCGAGCGCAACGATGGCATGCGTGAGGAATTCTTCCGAAGCCTCGCCTGCACGCGTTACCTGACGAATGGACTCGAACGCTGCCTCCTTGTTGCCACTAAGAAGTGCTGAGATAAATGCTGGTACGTTTTCAGCAACTTCAAACGAAGCCATAGGAGCGCGAGGTGCAGGAGCAGCAGCTACCGCAATCGACTCCGAGTGAGACGGAAGGGCTGCTTCTGGAGCAACTACCATAGGCTCTACCGGAGCGTGTGCGGGAGCTGACTCGCGTGCAAGACCGGTGACAATATCATCAATCGTGAGGTGCGAGCCCTGAGCAAAGGAGCGGAATCCTTCGTAGGACGAGTAACTCTTTGCTACTTCTGCCGGACCCGTAGGTGCGTATGCCGTTGATGCAGCAATGTGTGCACCTGCGTGTGCGTGCACGTCGTCAGCAATGAGGTGCTCGCTATTCAGTGAGTGCTTCACATCCTGGCCGAAATTCTGTACACGGCGAAGTGCGAATGGCATCACATTGAAGAGCACGAGGTACGCTGCTGCACCTGACCAGAGGACGAGCATCGTCCAGTAGAGCGCGGTGCCAACCGGACCGAGATCAAGACCGGTGTATGGCATGTCGTTCAGGTAGACGAACGCAAGTGGTGCATCGTCAGGCGTTGGGAGCGACTCAAGCGAGACGCGCGGACTGCGGCGATGACTGCCGCCTCCCCCACCACCTCCATCCGTGTCCTTGGTGACCGTAAGGGTGTCAGAACAGGTAAGCGTGTCGCCGTTCGTAGCCTTGAACGTACCGGTGTACGTATAGGTTCCCTTTGAAGGCGAAATCGTGCGCGAACCTGATGAACCTACAGAACCGACACTCTGATCGATCGAAACCGATGAGATGTTGGTACCACCCCAGGCAAGGGTCGCCGAGTCACCTTCCTTAATAGAAGAAGGGTTGATCGACAGCTCACAGACCGGAACCGTGTGATGGATTTCGGTTATGTGTACGGTTGCGTCACAGGTAACCGTCTTGCCGTTACCAGTAGCGGTAAGGGTGTAAGTCGTGTCCTGTGTTGGCGACACTGAGCGCGTACCATCAAGTGAGACGCCGCCGATGCCCTGATTGATCGATACGTTCGTAGCATTAGTGGTATCCCAGGTAAGTGTTGCACTTCCACCACGAGTAATCGTCGAAGGTGACACGGAGAGTGCACAGACAGGAGGATTCTCGTGCGGTGGTGGGGTCGTAACTACCGTGATAGTTGCATTACACGTTACGGTCTTGCCGTTACCCGTTGCAGTAAGAGTGTAGGTAGTGGTGTCGGTAGGAGCGACCGTACGCGAGCCATCAAGTGAGACGCCGCCGATGCCCTGATTGATCGATACGTTCGAAGCATTGTCGGTCGTCCAGGTAAGCGTTGCGGCTGAACCCTTGGTGATCGATGTTGGTACTGCAGTGAGCGTACAGACCGGTGAGTAGGTCTGCGGTATGACGACCGTCGTAACGGTGACCGTTGTGTCGCAGTATGCGACACCACCGGCGCCCGTGACGATCATCTTGTAATTGGTGGTGACGGTAGGCGAGACCGAGCGGCTTCCGCCGTTCACCGACACGCTACCGATGCCCTGATTTATAGAAGCTGAGACGGCATTAGTCGTGCTCCAGGTAAGAGTGCTTGCGCCACCGAGCGTGATCGACGATGGGTTTGCATGAATTTCACACTGCGGCACCGGAGATGGTGGATTAACCGGTGGCTGTGGCGGAGGGGTCGTTACGACCGGCGGAACTACCACCACAGGAGGTGGCGGAGGCGTGACCACCGGAGGGGGTGGGGTAACAACGGGTGGTGGTGGTGTGGTGACACAACACGGTGGTGTGACGACAGGTGGCGGAGGGGTCGTTACAACCGGTGGCTGAGTAGTTTCGCAGCAGGGTGGTGTTACTACCGGTGGCGGGGTAACCACGGGAGGTGGGGTCGTTACAACCGGAGGAGGCGTTGTCTCACAACACGGAGGCGTGACGACAGGTGGCGGAACCACCACAGGAGGGGTTACGACAGGTGGTGGTGTAACGACAGGTGGTGGTGTGGTGACACAACACGGTGGTGTGACGAGAGCCTCTGCGGAGAGAGGGTTCGTCATACCGGTTGCAAGCGCGATCGAAGCACCCACCGAAATAACGGCGAATACGGCGAAGAGACCGGTAAGGACCGGGCGCTGCTTTGCGTACGACATCTGTTTGCTAATACTCATATTTCTTTCTTTTGATACCCCAATAAATTCAATAAATAATTACCCTGCCGCATAGCGGCGTACAAAAAAGAGGGAGAAGAGGTGCGACAGAACGATAGTCTGTCCTGTCGCACGCTCTCAAGAAGCTAGTTCTGCGCGGAGGCGGGCACCAGACGATCACTGATCTTCCAATCGGTGACGTGTGCGGTCCTCGTTCCGTCGTAGTTTACCTTGATGACGCCCTGGCCGTAGGTACGCACAACGCGTCCATCGGCAAGACGCACATCAAGACAGATCACGACCATGCCATTCTTCGCCATGAACTCCGACACGAGATAGGTGTATTCGCCCTGCTTGCGCGGAACGAACGACATTTCCCGTCGCAGAATCACGTTGAATGTGTCGGCGACCTCGGCGTAGTTGCACAGCTTGTCGGGACATTCCTGCGGACGATCTGAACGCATTTCAGTATCGCCCGGCTGCTTCCAGCCGTCGCATTCGCTGCGGGGCGGAGGAGTCTTCGACAACTCGCCGATGCGTACCGCCGTAGCGACCGCATCCGGACGCGCCAAAGGCACGAACAGAATGCTGTAACACGGCGAGACGACCACTTGCTCAGCTTCCTTGATGATCGGATTCGAGCAATTGCCCATCAAGACCGGCTTCCCCGTTTCCGGATTCACCAGCATGGTCTCAGTGCGCGTCAACGTACGCGGTTCGCACTCGAGCTTCACATCCTCGATGCCAGGGGCTTTACCCTTAACACACGCGGAAATGTACTCGGCGCTCTGCGCATACGCTTTCGGCTTAAGCCAGCGGATGTAGGCCGGGAGTTGCTGGACCGTGTCCAACGTTCCCTTCTTCACCGATTCTGGATCCGCTGCGCGCAGCGAATGCAGAAATTGAATTGCCGTGGCGTAGCACTTGTCGAGTCGACGCGTGCCGTCGGGTTGATTCTTGACCGAATCCTCCATGCGCCTCGCGAGCTCGGCTTGGCCGGGCCCGTCAGGACAGAAAGAATGGAATTCGTGAACCGGTGCTGCGTACGCGACGCCGCCCATTGCCACCGGAGACCCGACGGCAAGGGACAGCGCGCACGCCGCAACCATGAGTTGCTTCGTAAGCATGCTTATCTCCCTCTGCCGCCCCGGTTAGGGGCGGACTCTAAAATGGAAAGTACAACGTTCTGCCCTCTGCTGTTTGCAGAGAGTTATTCTGTCGCGAACTAGTTCGCGACAGAATAACTCTCGACAAGCGTTGCTACCGCGACGAAGCGATCGCTCTTGGTAGCGAATGAGTCACACGTCACCAGAGTGAGCGTGTGTCCGGTCGCGGTAAGCGGAATTGCGTCTGCGGTAGCGTCTGCCTGGTAGACGTTGTCTACCGCATATACATACGCCTGACCGTTGCCATAGACGGTGATGCGGTCACCCTTCTTGAGATTCTGGATGGCATTGAATGCCTTGTACGCCTGGTTGTTTACGACCGGCAGGTAGCTCGAGTGACCGAAGAGAATGGTATTTCCCTTCTCACCAAGCTTGGCTGAAGTTGGATAACGGACCGCACCCTTCAAAAGGGCCGCATCAAGCGTAGCCACATTTGTGGAGGTCGGATTTGCAACTGAAACCTTCAGGTCAATGGCTGGGATTTCGATGCGAACCGGGTATTCCTTAGGAAGTGCATCGAGTGCGGTCGTAGTAGCCACCTTCGTATCGTTCTGATTTTTCGAAGTGGTGACCTCAGGCACCAAGTCCATGCTTGCAAGGAGCGAGAGCGAAAAAAGGAAGACAATTATGAAGGCCGCCAGGAAGCTCCACTTCCTGGTATACGCCTGGGCAATAGCCCGCGCAAGTCCTCGATTTCCCTTCATTTCCGCCATATATTCCTCTACATTAGTACACCATTGATATTACATTGTCAAGTTCGTGACAGAGCTTGCCAGTTCGTCATAGAATCAGCATTCACCATACTTACAAGGGAATGAATGGCCTCTGAACCCCGCCCCATGGAGAATATTGACAAATATTCCTGCTATGGTATATAAGACACACCTATGGAAACAACGCATACAGAAACCCACACCGAAACAAAGACCCGCGGCCCGGCCATGAATGCCCTCGCGGCAGTCGGCTTTATCGCACTTATCCTTCTTGGGATGGGTCTCGCTATCTATGCAGCCCGCTTCATGCCGGTAGCACTCTCGAACCTCGGCGAGGCGGCCGTATCGCTTTCCCATATCTTCACTCCTGGAGAGGGATCAAACGTAGAGGTCGTGAATGACAGCAACTACCCAAATAACGCGGGTGGTGCGGTCATGCTCCCTATCGGTACGTCTACCGAGACGACTACGCAGAACCCTGCAACGGTTCCTGCAACTCCAGCAGCACCTACCTACTACGCACCGCAGCCTACGTATTACGCTCCACAGCCTACCTATACGGCAGTTCAGGTTCCTGCATCTACCAATTACTACGGTGACCCTGACCTGACGATCGACATCGTTGCGGTGGGCTACCTGCGTTCTTCAAACGATTTCAACTCATTTGTGGAGACCGATCGCATCCCCAGCAACAAGGACGGTATCGTAAAGTTCCGCGTGTCTAACCGCGGTACCGACGAGAGCGGTCGTTTTGAGATCGCCATTAAGGTAAAGACCTCCGGTGGCACCGATACTGATTCGGTACGCGCGCCTTCCATGCGCCCAGGCACCTCAGTCGTATCCTACGGCACCTTTGACGCAAATCGTTCGTCGGGCAACGTCGACATCACCGTTACGGTTGATTCCGGCAAGGACGTACGCGAGTCAAACGAGCGCAACAACGATGATTCGACTGACGTCGACATCCGTCGCTAAGAGATACACTCGAACTTCCCTGCGAGAGGTACGGAATATTTTGGCAGCTCCAAAATTTCC
>CAYIKA010000010.1:0-12975 GCA_964363905.1 uncultured Candidatus Saccharibacteria bacterium | reverse complement strand
GTCCGCGAGACGTGAGCGCTCAATGGGAAGCTTCACGACACCAAGAACGTAGGGACCTACCTGGTAGGGAGGGAACACAATGACGAGCTGACTGCCTTCGAAGTAGAAGTTCTGGAAACTTTCGACGACGGGCTTGGTGCCGTCAGTAATGAACTCAGGGTTCGTGTAATCGCCCTCAATACCGGGGAGGTCGGCACGAGCAATCGTCGAGAGGGTGCTTAGATACTCTGATCCTGGTACGAACAAGTCACTAATGGAGAGCTCCTTACCCGTCGAGACGTCAAAGGTAAAAGTGCGATAGAAGGTGTTTGGGTGGGCGCCGCCGGTATCCTCGAAATTTGAATACACATAGGTCACGGTCTTAGGGCCGGTGCGTACTTCGTATTCGGTCATGAGCTCGTACTTGCGCTGGTCGAGTCGAAGCATCTGCACGTCATCGTGCGAAAGATTATCGAAGTTACCGTTCTTCTTAAATTCTGCAATAACGTCTTCATTCCATTTCTTCATCACCGATACCGCGTTTGCGCCCGCGCTCGCGTTACTCGCGAGGGGAAACGATATCGTGCTCGGATACTGCGCATCTACGGTGTAGTAGGTGGCGTCCTCGGTAATGTGAGTGGCCTGACCCGTTACGGCAGGGGTAGTGGTCGCCGTAGAGCGGTTGTAGACGGTAGGGGCCGGATTTATGGCCATATACCAAATAACGAGTCCGAGAACGACGACCGCAAAGATCGCAAGACCAGCATGTTTGAGGATGTAGGTATTCATAGAGAAAAGTATAGACCATAGGAAAGGCCCCGCCGGAGCGGGGCCTTTGTAACGGTTAGACGGTGGTGAGCGCCTCTTCCATCTCGTACATTGTTTTTCTGACCGCTTCTCTTGGATCGGTAGATTGCGTGATGGGTCGTCCCACCACAATGCGATCCGCACCGTTTCGAATAGCGTCCCCGGGTGTCATAACCCGCTCAGAATTTTGGTCGTCACCTGCGACCTGAGCCCAGACTGGTCGAATGCCGGGGGTGTTCTTGGTGAGTAATTGAAATGGGCCGCGCCGTAACGTTTCCAAATCTTTGGGCGACGCGATGAGACCATCAAGTCCTGCGGTCACCGCATCGTACGCATATCCTGTGACACAATCAGCAATACTTTTACCGTGGAGTGTCGAGTCACGCTCCTTGATACTTGTCAGTACAGTGACGCCAAGTACTTCAGTGCTTGTTAGAGAGCGTTTGAGGCCTCTCATTGATTCAATACCGGTCGAGCACATTACGGTCAGGAGCTCAGGATTATAGCGCGCCAAAAGCTCGCCATCGGTCTCCAGGGTCGCTGGAATGTCGCTCAGCTTGAGGTCCGCAAATACTTTAAGTCCGTATAGTTGAATATCTGCGATAAGAGAATACCCGCATGTACGGAGTGCGCTGTTCACCTTAAGAATGACACCGGTCTCCCTGAGGCTTTTGGCCAACTGAATGACCTGGGAATAGACCTCATTAGCGGGATTTCTGGAACTGGGCGAGGGCTTAAAATCGGCCGCAATTATCAACCGATCCTTCAAATCGAGCTTTTTCATCTACTAATCCTTTCTCGCAGGTACTTTTTCCTCGCTCAACCTAGCATGGAGGCCCTAAATTTGACACTCATGGGCGTTTCATATAGATTTTACCTATCCCGCCCAGCGGGCTTTTAACTACTCATGTCTCGATCACTCAAGAAAGGCCCCTTCGTCGACGTCAAATTGATGAAGAAAATCCAGGACAAGAAGCCCGCATCTGCCGGGGTGATTAAGACGTGGGCACGTAGGAGCCAGATTGCACCGGAATTCGTCGGATTTACCTTCGGCGTCCATAACGGTAAGCAGCACGTAGATGTCCTCGTGACCGACGAAATGGTGGGTCACCGCCTTGGTGAGTTCTCACCAACGAAGAAGTTCGTCCGTCACGGAGGTAAGATGCAGAAGCAGCTCGAGCAGAAGAAGCAGGTGGCTGAAATCGCCGCTGCAAAGGCGTCTAAGGCCGCTCCTGCAGCTCCGGCAAAGAAGAAATAATCTCCTATGGCATCTAAAGGCACTCAAAAGAATAGGAAGGAAAAGGTACAGCCGCTTGCAAAGGCTGAGCTTTCGACCTACAACCAGTCACCTCGCAAGGTGCGCCTCGTTACCGATATGGTGAAGGGGAAGTCGGTTGCTGATGCCGTTGCAGCGCTTTCGTTCCTCCCTAAGCGCGCCTCGCTTCCTATCAAGAAGCTCATTCAGTCAGCGGTCGCTAACGCCAAGAGTCAGGGTGAGGACGTTGAGTCACTTCGTGTCGAGGACATTCGTGTCGACTCTGCCGGCATGCTCGTCCGCTTCATGCCACGCGCGATGGGTCGTGCAGCACCTATCCGCAAGCGCCGTAGCCGTGTGGTGGTAACCCTAGGTCGCGCTGCTTCCTAATTTTCGTATGACACACACCGTACATCCTTACGCACATCGCCTTGGCATCATCCGTGACTGGAAGAGCCGTTGGTTTGCGACCGATAAGAAGAGCTTCCGCGAGAACATCGCGGTAGATGCGGCAATCCGTACCTACCTCAAGAAGAAGCTCCGCGCGATGTACATTTCTGACATCGAGATCGAGCGCACTGCAAACGAGGTTCGCGTTATCCTCCACACCGCACGTCCTGGTCTCGTGATCGGCCGCTCAGGCGAGAATGCTACTAAGCTCCGCACCGACCTCACCAAGCTTGTGAAGTCGAAGGCACCTACCTCAAAGCGTGCCGTAAAGCTCGACATTATGGAGATCCGCCAGCCGGAGACCGATGCGTCGGTCGTCGCCTACATGGTGGCTGAGGGTCTCGAGAAGCGTATGCCATTCCGCCGCGTGCTTAAGCAGACGGTCGAGAAGGTTATGGCGGTTCGCGAAGTCATCGGAGTGCGCGTCGTGGTCTCGGGTCGCCTCGGCGGCGCAGACATGAGCCGCACCGAGCAGATCAAGCGTGGTCGTATTCCGCTTCAGACCTTCCGTGCAAACATCGGCTACGCCGAAGAGCGCGCATTCCTTCCGTACGGTACGATCGGCATCAAGGTGTGGATCTACCTCGGCGAGACCTTCAATGAGAAGGATCGTGCGCAGGCTCCTCGTGCGACGAACGCTAAATAATCGCGTATGTTGTTTCCTAAAAAAGTTAAGCACCGCAAGTGGCAGACCGGACGCAAGTCCCCGGAGAAGCTCGCACGTCCTGAGACGCGCGGTATCACCGTGGCTTTTGGTTCGTACGGCCTCAAGGCAACCTCGCCTTCACGCGTGACTTCGAACCAGATCGAGGCAGCCCGCAAGGTGCTTACCCGCGTAACCGGAAAAGGTGGTAAGCTCTGGATCCGCATCTTCCCGGACCGTCCTATCACGAACAAGCCAGCTGAGGTGGGCATGGGTAAGGGTAAGGGAGATCCCAAGCACTTCGTGTTTGAGGTGCGTCCAGGACGCGTGCTCTTCGAGCTCGATGGTGTGGACGAGGCAAAGGCGCGCGACGCGCTTCGCCGTGCAGGCGCGAAGCTTCCCTTGAAGTCGACCATCGTCACCCGCAGCTAGCATTTACGTATGGCAAAGAAAACTACTTACAATGATAAAGAGGCAGCAGAGCTCAAGAAGCTTCTCGGTGAGAAGCGTGAGGAGCTTCGTCAGGTCCGCTTCGCTGCTACCGGCGCACGCGGCAAGGACGTGAATGCTGCAGGAAAGGTACGCAAGGATATTGCGCGCATCTTGACCGCAATCACCGCGAAAACCGCATAACTTACTATGGAAAACACTACACTCAAGCCGCAGACCTTCGAAGGCGTTGTCGTAAAGACGGCGATGAAAGACACTGCTACCGTCGCTGTTTCGCGCTACGTGAAGCACCCAAAGTACAAGAAGTACCAGACGCGCACGAAGAAGTTCCTCGTGGATGATCCGGGCAACACCGTCGAGGTTGGCCAGAAGGTCACTATCGTAGCGACGCGCCCTATTTCAAAGCGCAAGTCATTCAAGATCGCTAAGTAAACTACTATGATTCAGCCCCAGACTATCGTTACCGTTGCAGACAACTCAGGCGCAAAAATTGCGCGCGTCTTCAAGGTGCTCGGGGGCTCAAAGCGCCGCTACGCACAGATTGGCGACGTCGTGGTTGCCTCCATCCAGACGGCAGAGCCACGCAAGAGCGTAAAGAAGAAGGATATCGTAAAGGCCGTAGTGGTGCGCCAGAAGAAGGCGTTCCGCCGTGCCAACGGTATCTATGTGAAGTTCGATGACAACGCCGTCGTCATCATCGAGAAGCAGGGTAAGGAGATGGGCCCTAAGGGTAACCGCGTCTTCGGTCCGGTACCACGCGATTTGGTCGATCGCGGATGGCAGAACATTGCGTCTCTCGCGCCTGAGGTTGTATAACCCATTTACGTATGTCAAAAGCATCTGCCGGCAAGCAAACTGCCAAATTCAAAATTAAGAAGGGGGACCAGGTGGTCGTCGTCTCGGGTAAGGATAAGGGTAAGACCGGATCCGTGCTTAAGGTGATGCCTCAGGAGGCAAAGGTTGTTGTCGAGGGTATCGCGCTCGTGAAGCGTCACCTCCGCCGTACCGGTGCAAACCAGTCTGGCCGCATCGTCGAGCGTCCTCGCGCCATCCACATTTCAAATGTGATGGTGAACGACCCTAAGGAAAAGAAGGGAACCCGCGTACGTCGCACCGACGTGGACGGCACCCGCACCCGCGTCACTGTAAAGAGCACCACCACGCTCTCCTAATCTCTTTCGTATGATTATTTCAAAAGAAAAACAGGCATCAGCCTTCAACACCCTCAAGGAAGAGTTCGGCTACACGAACGTCTTCGCGTCCCCAAAGCTCCAGAAGATAGTTGTATCTTCGGGTGTGGGTAAGGCGGACAAGGCACGCAAGGAAGTGGTGAACACGCGTCTCGCACGCATCACGGGCCAGAAGGCGTCGCCGCGCGCGGCCAAGCAATCGATCGCACAGTTCAAGATGCGTCAGGGCGACATCGTGGGTTACCAGGTTACGCTTCGTGGTGCACGCATGTACGACTTCCTCGACAAGCTCGTACATATCGCACTTCCTCGCACGCGCGACTTCCGTGGCCTCAACGTTACCGCTATTGATGACATGGGTAACCTTACTCTCGGCATCAAGGACATCACCATCTTCCCCGAGACGTCTGAAGAGGACCTCAAGGATGTATTTGGTATCGCGATTACGCTCGTATCGACCGCCAAGAACAAGAAGGAGGCAGAGGCGTTCTACCGCCACCTCGGTCTTCCGCTCAAGGTTGCCTAAACTAGGCAAGTCAAAAAGCCCCGACGCAATTGCGCCGGGGCTTTTTACTTTATCCAGAGGTGTGGTAGAGTCACAAAAGATCAACCGGCATAGAGCCAAGTTAGGGGAAGTAAATGTCATCGACAAATAAAAACTTACCAACCCGTACAGCGGAAAAAGCTGCACAGTCGGGCAGGGAATTGACCATTGTACAGGCACAGGGTGGGGTCGGCGCTTTCGTTCGTCCTCAGGTCGCGGTACACATCGGCCCGGAGATCATTGAAGACGATCTTCTTAGGGGGATTATCAAAGATAACGCCGAGCCGACCACGTTCGACCCAGCCAAGACCTATCGCATTCGGTCGTACATTCCCGTTGAAATAAGCGAACTGTACTTCCAGTTCAAGGAAGTACCGCACGTCATGCTGGGTGTCTGTCTCCTCCAGGAACGACAAGTGCGAAACGTTGAGCAGATCGACGCCTGGAAGAAAGACATGGAGGACGAGTCCCTCTCAGAAGAAGCGAGAAGCGAGCTTCGAGGTAAGCGTCCACCTGAGGATTTCATCCCGGCTCAGACCCCGGACGGACTTCTGACTTCCTGTGCGGTCATTGAGAACTGTCAGCGTGATGATTTCGGAATTGCAGCCACACCGTGGATGGAATTCTTGAACCTGAGTCCTGAATTTCTCAAGGCGAAAAAAGTCTGGCTCAAAGACGGAGACCCTGTCGTTGCGCGTATTCTACCCCCGGTGCTTGACGTTGAAGGTAATAGATTCTTCCAGTCACGGGTGCAGTTCATGCATAACGGCGGTACGTTCCATCTGAGTGAGATCGCCGACTCGGGTGCTCAAGACTCAAAGAACGGTCGAATTACCATCGTTCCTCCGCTCGGGAGAACCTTGCTCTTTATCAAGAGTAAGGAACGGAAGCTCGGGATTATGAAAGACATCTACGAAGCGCCGCAAGCTCCGCCGATTCAGACACCTATCGCACTACCGTTCCGGAAGCTCATCCAGCGGCCCACTCCCGCAGTGGCCGCAGAGCAGCGGAAGGCGATCGAAGCTGAGAGGAAAGCGCTCGAAGATGAAATGGCCGCAAGGGCACTTCCAGCGCCCGAGCCCGAAACTCCGCCTGAACCGGCCAATGTGGTCGACTTCCAGGAGGGAGCCCAAGCCCTACGCGGCTAAAGCTACCAGTGAACCTTACTTAGAGTGCCCGCGCTTCGAAAGAAGCCGGGCACTTTCTCTATATTGACGTTCGATTAATTTCGACGTAGGGTGACGACAGAAATGGAAGTTTTGCTTCCATAGAGACTTTCTAGGAGAAGCTACATGTGCAACGGTTCGGTCCATGCTTTCCTAAACGAGGACGTGCTCGTGGGCGTGAACTATCAGATCACCAGGACTGACCACGCGGGACACGTCCATGGGGTTCTTCATCGGGAAGGGCAGGGCAAGAACGCCGAAGGCAAGGTTGCCTGGGCTGCCTGCATCCGACGACCCACTCGTGTCGTGCTCGTCGATATCCCTATCGAACTTCAAGAGCGCTTCGGAATTCGGAAGGTGGCTGTGGCCATCTTCATGCCAGGCCTGATGAACGGTCAGAAGGACTGTCCTGACCAGGTGTCTTTCGAGGACGGAACGACCGTGAACCTCTATGAATTCGCCGACTGCGGCGTCACCTTGGCTTTGGCCCCTCTCGCAGGGCCCCGGGCTGCCAAACTCGACGAACCGCCCCAGAATGAGCCCATTCGCGAGCTCGAAGACGCCTAACTCGACCCTCCCGACACCCTCGTCGGAGCACGCCCAGGACCACTTTCATGGTCCTGGGCGTCATCGTTTCACCTCCGTTTGACAGTGTATATGCTAGCTGATACATTACTTCCACGCTCTCCGGAGCTATTTTTCTTACTTTCGACCGAAGGTCGTAAGCAAGTCTTACTTTATGGCAAAAACCTCCCAACTCGCCCGCAACATCAAAAAGATAAAGCTTGCCGATAAGTATGCTGAAAAGCGTGCTGCTCTTAAGGCTGCGGGTGACTGGGAGGGACTCCAGAAGCTTCCAAGGAACTCCTCGCCGGTCCGCATCAAGAACCGTTGTGCGGTCACGGGTCGCGGTCGCGGCTACATGCGCGCATTTGGCCTTTCGCGCATCTCATTCCGCGAACTCGCGCGTGAGGGCAAGATTCCTGGAGTTAAGAAGGCTTCCTGGTAATTTTTCGTATGGTTACTGATCGCGTAGGAGATTTCATCATCCGTCTTAAGAATGCTGGCGCCATTGGCAAGCCAGTGGTTACTATGCCGTACTCAAAGCACGTGGAGGCTATTGCCAAGAAGCTCCAGTCACTCGGCTATGTCGAGGGCGTAAGCCGCGGCAAGGACCCCTACGCATTTGAGGTCGCCCTCAAGTATGACGAGCGCGGTCGCCCTCGCATCAACGGCGTGAAGCGCATTTCAAAGCCAGGTCGTCGCCTGTACACGCCTTCGGCTGAGGCACACAACGTAAAGAACGGCATGGGCGCACGCATTCTTTCGACTCCCAAGGGCATTCTTACTGATTCCGAGGCGCGTAAGGTACGCGCAGGCGGTGAGGACCTCTTCGAGATCTGGTAATTTTTTCATCATGTCATTCCGTCTTGCAAAGAAGCCAATAGCCATTCCGGCAAAAGTCCAAGTCAGTGTTGCTGGCGGGGTACTTTCCGTGAAGGGTTCCAAGGAGACGCTCTCGCGTCCTATCCACTCAAGCGTCACTATTTCTGTTGAATCAGAAGGTGTTGTCGTAAAGCCAAACAACTCGAGCAAGCTCGCACACGCTCTCACGGGTACGTTTGCGGCACACCTCGTTTCCATGATGACGGGCGTCGAGACGCCGTTTAAGAAGGTGCTTCAGCTTAATGGGGTCGGCTACAAGGTCGAGCTTCGCGGAACCGAACTCGTATTTGCGGTTGGCTTCTCGCATCCGGTTGCTCTCACTATTCCTCAGGGCATCACCGTCACGGTGGTAAAGAACACCATTACGGTTGAGGGTGCAGACAAGCAGGCAGTCGGCCAGTTTGCGGCAGAAATTCGCGCCGTGAAGCCTCCGGAGCCATACCTCGGAAAGGGCATCAAGTACGAGGACGAGGTTATCCGCCGTAAGCAGGGTAAGAAGGCCGTCTAAACCTATATGGCAACAACTTCACTCAACAAAAAGGAACTCCGCGATCGTCGCCACAACCGTGTGCGCGCACGTATTTCGGGAACTGCAGAGCGTCCTCGTCTCGCGGTCTACAAGTCGAACAAGTTTATTTCGGCGCAGCTTATTAATGACGACAACGGCACGACGGTTGCTGCTGCACACGGTCGCTCGGTAAAGGGTTCGCTTTCTATCCAGGCAGTCGGTGTCGGCAAGGCAATTGCTGAGGCGGGCAAGAAGGCGGGCGTTGCTGCAGTTGTGTTTGATCGCGGTGGCTATGAGTACGGCGGCCAGATCAAGGCACTTGCGGATGCTGCACGCGAAGGTGGCCTTACTTTCTAATACTATGACTGACACAACGACACTCGACACGAATACCGCCCCTCTAACTGCTGCGCCTGAGGCAGTGGTAGCGGAAACAACGGCCGTAGCTCCCGAGGCAGCACGCGCGGGTGATCGCGGTGCTATTCGTGGTCGCCGTCCGCAGGGTCGCGGCAACGATCGCGGTGGTCAGGGTCGCGGACGCGGTCGCGAACCACGCGAGCGCAGCGAATTCGAGCAGGCAACCATCGACGTACGTCGTGTGGCCCGCGTTATGGCCGGTGGTCGTCGCTTCTCGTTCTCGGTGACGGTAGTCATTGGTGACAAGAAGGGTCGTGTCGGGGTAGGTCTCGGAAAGGGAGCTGACACCGCGCTTGCTATCGACAAGGCAGTACGCGACGCCAAGAAGCACCTCGTCACCGTAAAGATGACCAAGGACAACTCGATCGCGCACGATGTGTCGGTGAAGTACGCGTCCTCAACGGTTTCGATTATTCCGTCTCCTGGTCGCGGCGTGGTGGCAGGTTCCGCAATGCGCACGGTGCTCGAGTACGCGGGCGTGACCAACGTCGTTGCAAAGATTCTTACCCGCACCAAGAACAAGCTCACCATCGCACGCGCAACCGTCGCTGCCCTTAAGCAGGCCGCAGCTCGCTAATCATTTTTGTATGCAGATCAACTCACTCAAAGCTAAGACTCCTCGCATCACCTCGATGCGTGTTGGTCGTGGCGGCAAGCGCGGCAAGACCTCGGGTCGTGGTACCAAGGGACAGAACGCGCGCGCTGGTCACAAGAAGCGCCCAGAAATGCGCGACCTCATCAAGAAGCTCCCAAAGCTTCGTGGTCACGGCAAGAACCGCAGCCGTACCGTACGTACCAACCGTCACCGCTACACACCAGTAAACCTCGCCGTTCTCGAGGCAGCGTTTGTTGCAGGCGATCTGGTAAATCCAGAAATCCTGTACAAGAAGGGCATCATTCGCGCACGCGGTGGTAAGATTTCCTATGTGAAGATTCTCGGACAGGGCTCACTCACGAAGGCACTCAAGATTTCAAATGTTGAGGCCTCAGAGTCAGCGAAGAAGGCAGTAGAAGCAGCGGGCGGTTCTCTCCTTGCGTAACACACCATGTTGAAAAATTGGGGTCATAAACTAACGCTCATCCTCGGGGACCGGGCAATCCGGAACCGACTTCTCTTTGTGATCGCCGCATTCGCGGTGTTCCGCCTTCTTGCTGCTATTCCAATTCCGGGCGTCGATAAAGTTGCGCTCGCATCATTCTTCCAGAACAACCAGTTCCTGGGACTTTTGAATATTTTCTCGGGTGGTGGTTTCTCCAACCTCTCGATTGTGATGCTTGGCGTCGGTCCGTACATCACGGCGTCCATCATCATGCAGCTCGCAACCGTGATCTTCCCTAAGGTGAAGGCAATGTACACCGAAGAAGGGGAGTCGGGACGCACGAAGTTCGTTGCGTGGAGCCGTTCCATCACTATCCCGCTCGCGGTTCTTCAGGGTGTGGCGTTCCTCACGCTTCTCGAGAGTCAGCACATTGTGCAGTCGTTGACCCCGTTCCTATTCGCGGTAAACGTGCTTCTCGTGGCTGCAGGCTCACTCCTCCTTATGTGGATCGGTGAACTCATTACGGAGTTCGGTATTGGTAACGGTGTCTCACTCATTATCTTTGCGGGTATCGTGGCGCATCTTCCGTCCGGCATTAGTCAGGCACTCTTCACCGCGTCTGCGGCAAACATTCCCGCCTACGCAGGATTCATCCTTCTCGCGCTCGTCGTCATCTTTGCGGTGGTGATGGTGTCAGAGGCTGAGCGTTCGATCCCGATTCACTACGCACGCCAGGTACGCGGTAGCGTCGGCAGTGCACCGACCTACCTCCCAATTCGTCTTCTCCAGGCGGGTGTTATTCCAATCATCTTCGCGCTTTCGCTCCTCCTCTTGCCGCAGATGATTCTGAACGTGCTCTCGGCAGTGGGTGTGGCAGGCCTCACGCCTCTTCTGACGGCGTACACCGCCTTTAGTGCAAATCCTTGGGAGCACGGCGCAGTCTACTTCGTACTCGTGGTTATGTTCACGTACTTCTACACCTCGATTACGTTCGAGCCAAAGCGCGTGGCAGACAACCTCCAGAAGTCCGGTGCCTTTGTGCCGGGCGTGCGTCCTGGTTCTGAGACTGAGAAGTACATCAGCAATGTGGTGACGCGCATCACGCTTCCGGGCGCCGTGTTCCTCGGTCTCGTCGCGGTCATTCCGTTCATCATTCAGGGTCTTACCGGTATCACGGCAATCCTCGTGGGTGGTACGGCGCTTCTCATTGCGGTGAACGTGGTACTCGACCTCATTCGCAAGATCGACGCACAGGCGTCGTTGAGGGAGTACTAACAGCGGAATCGCTGAAAAACATCCTTATCTACTACGTTGCGGGTCCCTGAGGCTCGCTTCGTCGTACTGCTAGTACGCCTCCGCTCGCCTCATTCCCGCGCCTTGTATCTAAGGCGTTTGAGCGATTCGAGACAGGCGTTCTGATAGATGCGTGTGATACAGTACGTGCGTAATTATTTTTGTATAGAAATGAATCCAGAACCACGAACAGTATTCTTCCTCGGTAAGCCAGGAAGCGGAAAGGGAACTCAAGCAAAACTACTCGCTGATCACACGGGGTGGACGGTACTTGCTTCCGGCGATCAGTTTCGCGCCATTGCGACCGAAGACACTCCTGCGGGCCGCAAGACCAAAGAGGAGATGGAGAAGGGCATGCTCTCCCCGCACTGGTTTGCGATGTATATCTACTTAAAGAGTTTGTTCTCGGTGGAAGGAACGCAAAATGTTATTTTTGATGGCTTCAACCGTAAGCTTCCTGAAGCAGAACTTATTCGCGATTCGCTTTCGTGGCTCGGTCGTCCGTTTGAGGTCGTGAATATCGCGGTATCAGACGATGAAGTCGCCAAGCGTCTTGCGAGCCGTAGCGCAGTCTCGGGCCGTGCGGACGATCACTATGTCGCGAAGCGTCTTGAGGAATACAACACCTTTACGACCGAAGCACTCAAACTCTTTGAGGACATGGGGGTATTGATTCAAATCAATGGCGAACAAACACCTGAAGAAGTCGCTGCTGACGTGGTGAAGGCACTTAATCTCGCATGATCGTAAAGACAACAGAGCAACGGGAAGATCTGATAGAAGCAGGAAAGCGTCTCGGTGAGGTGCTTGATGCGGTTGCGGCCATTGTGGCGCCCGGTGTGTCGACCGCGGCCCTCGAGGATCTTGCCGTGACGTTAATTACAGACGCGGGCGACAAACCGGCCTTTGAGGGCTATACGCCCGAGGGCGCGACACGTCCGTACCCGGCAACCTTGTGTGTGTCGATAAACGACGAAGTGGTGCACGGTATTCCAAACGAGACCCCGAGGACCCTTAAAGAGGGCGACATCGTCGCGCTCGATCTTGGACTCATTCATAACGGCATTGTGGTCGACTCTGCACTCACGGTGCCCGTGGGCTCGGTATCTAAGGAAGCCTACGCACTTATGAATACGACACAGGCGGCACTCGAAGACGCGATAGCGGCCGCAAAAGTGGGCGGACGTATCGGCGACATATCGCACGCAACCGGCAAGGCATTTGAGGGCACCGGATTCTCAGTCGTGAAGATGCTCGGCGGACACGGCGTGGGTGCGCACGTGCACGAGGAACCGTTTATCGCGAACAGCGGCTACGCAGGCACGGGTCCCGAGATTGTGTCCGGCATGGTGCTCGCACTCGAGCCAATCGGAAACATCGGAAAGGCCGCAGTACAGATCGCAAACGACGGGTATACGTACCGCACCAAGGATGGCTCTTTGTCAGCGCACTTCGAGCATACGATCCTCGTCGAGGAGGGTGGTGCGCTCGTGGTCACACGCCGTCCGAGTGAGAAGTAGCGTTATACGTCAATTTTCTATATACTCGCTCTATTAGAACCCTCCCTGGGCCCTGCCTGCCGGCAGGCAGGGATTTTTTAGTAAACATATGGCTATTCCACACCCCAAGAAGCAGCGCACCTTCGTGATCATCAAGCCGGACGGCGTGCAGCGTTCCCTTATTGGCGAGATCATCCGTCGCTTCGAGCGCACGGGCTTGAAGCTCATCGGCCTCAAGCTGACCGTGCTTGATTCTGATCGTATCTGGAAGCACTACAACAAGGACGA
>CAYIKA010000009.1:11808-14310 GCA_964363905.1 uncultured Candidatus Saccharibacteria bacterium | reverse complement strand
CCATCAAAGTTGGTCTTGCGGCGATTGCGGAAGGAGACGATGCCTGTCGCAAGAGCGAAAAGGGTGTGATCCTTACCGACGCTTACATTCTTGCCGGCCTCGATCTTGGTGCCACGCTGGCGAACGATAACCATACCGGGACGTGCTGCCTGGCCATCAGCAAGCTTCACACCGAGGTATTTCGGGTTCGATGTATTTAGGTTTTTTGCTGATCCTCCCGCTTTTGTACTTGCCATAAATGCTATTCTTTAAGTAGCCATGACTATAGCAGATATACAGAAGCGGAGCAAGGCGGGGCTTGGCAGAATCCCCGCCGATTACCTTATTATCCTGATCCTTCTGTTGTCTGTTTCGGCCGCCTTTGGTCTGGGTCTCCTAGCTGGTCGCTCCATGGGGCAGGGCGGGGGAGGGGCTGATGAGCGCCTCTGGATAGAGAAGTTGAGCCAAGAGGCCGCCAAAGCCCCTGCAGCGGCCGCAGCGGCACCCACTCCAGCCAGTGCGCTCACGGTTACCGATCCCGCTCCTGCGGCCTCAGTCGCGTCGTCAGGAGCAGGGAAGTATGTTGCCTCGAGAAATGGCACCAAGTACTACCTGCCCACCTGTAGCGGCGCCAAGCGCATCAAAGAAGAGAACAAGGTGTGGTTTGAGACGGTAGAAGTAGCCAAGGCTGAAGGCTACACCGCAGCGGCTAACTGCGACGGAATATGATCGTCATCGATGTTGAAACAACCGGGCTCGTCCCCGAGCAGGCCTCCATCCTTGCTATTGGTGCTGTCGACCTCGATGAACCCGATAACCAGTTCTATGACGAATGTCGTATATGGGAGGGTGCGCACGTGACTGATGAGGCGCTCGCCATCAACGGGTTCACTCGTGCCGACATTGAAGACTCCGCAAGAAAGACCGAAGCTGAACTTGTCCGTGACTTTGTAGTATGGGCAACCGACCGCCCGCAGAACCGCACCCTTGCTGCACAGAACGTATCGTTTGATTTGGAATTTGTGCAGGCGGCGTGTGAGCGTGCCGGTATAGCGTCACCATTCGCAAAACGTACGCTCGATGTGCATACGCTTACCTGGCTCCACATGATCGAGCGCAGCATCGAGCCACCGCTCAAAAACAATCACTCAGCCATCAATCTGGATGTAGCATTGAACTATGTGGGACTTCCGACAGAACCGCGTCCGCACAATGCACTGACCGGTGCACTCTGTCATGCCGAAGTTATTGCACGTATCGCGTATAATAAAAAAATAATTCCTGACTTTAGCTCTTACGACATTCCATGGCTGACGAACCAATCATAGCGACCCCCGAGGGAGGACTCACGACGCCCGAACTTCCACCAATGGGAGTACAAGATAAAGAACGCGATCGCCAAATGGGTAACGTACTTACTGAAGCGATACAGCAGGGCAAGGATTCGGTGCCTGCGATTGTGCCTCCGCTCGTCTGTAAGCCTCAGGAAATTGAGAGCTGGCGCGTGTTTAAGATCATGTCTGAGTTCGTGGATGGGTTTGAAATACTGAAGCGCTACGGACTCTCGGCCACATTCTTTGGTTCTGCGCGCGAAACCTTCGCGCCAGAAATTTATGCCGCTGCAACCGAGCTCTCGGGCAAGCTCGCAAAGGCAGGGTTTGCCATTTTGTCCGGCGGAAGCGCTGGCATCATGCAGGCAGCCAACCGCGGCGCCTTTGACGCTGGTGGTGCCTCGGTCGGACTCAATATTCGCCTCGAGGACAATCAGGGTATGAATAAGTTCCTGACCGACTCCATGACGTTCGATCACTTCTTTGTCCGTAAGGTGATGCTCGCTTTTGCGTCCGAGGTTTATGTATATTTCCCTGGAGGCTACGGCACCCTCGATGAGTTCACCGAAATTTTGACTCTCGTGCAGACTAAGAAGATACGCAAAATTCCCATCGTGCTCTATGGAAGGGAATACTGGACCCCTATCGTCGACCTCTTCTGCAATACCTTGTACAAGAAATACCACGCCATCGACGAGGCAGATCTCGATCTCTTCCACGTGGTCGACTCCGTCGACGAAGCATTCGACTACATTCAGTCAAACGTCACCTGCTAAGCACTCCCTAACCTTGACAGGGTAGGGAAGCGGCGTAGAATCCAGAACAGATAAACTCTTTGTAAGGAGCGAAGACATGTCATTGCTGCGTCCGCTCATGACGGGAAGTCGCACGAAGGCACTCAAGTACGACGACTGCTTCGGAAACCTTTTTCCGGCTCGGGGAGCCAGACAACTTCCGGAATCAAGTTTCGAACTTAGTCCGTTTCGAAAATGGCTTCGCAACACCATGTTCGTGATCACGTTCACGGTGCTGCCGATTCTTTTCGCGGGCTATCTGTTCGGCTATAGCGTGAAATAAGACTACAAACTTCTGGGCTCGTTTATTGGGGAATGAATATGAGTCTTCAAGATATGCACGATCGTGCCTTCGAGACCCGCAGACTCATGGGCATCCAGTATGCCCGGATAGACTG
>CAYIKA010000009.1:0-11708 GCA_964363905.1 uncultured Candidatus Saccharibacteria bacterium | reverse complement strand
CAGGGAAGTGCGAAAGGGACCTCTTCGGGGGTCCCTTTTCTTTTTATAAATTCACCTCCCCCACCGCTCTTTTTTGGATTTCAGGGAAGGGGTCGGATTATTTATTTTGTACCCATGTACCAAAACATGTACCAAAAATTTAAGCGACTGAAGTCGGTGGTGGGGTAAAGGGAGGGAAGAGAAGGTACCGAATTTCCGGATTCATTGTGGGGGTCAGGGGGCTCTCGGCTCTTATATAGGAAGTGCGCACAATATATCTTTTGCGAAATACTCACGTACAAAGCAGCCTCGGGGCTGGATTTTCAATCTCGGTGTATTCCCCACTGTGGTCGATTGTTTGAGTAGGTTTACGGTACCTGTATAGGTACATGGAGTCCTTTCTTATAACTGCGGCTTCCCTGAGGCTGTTTTAAGCCCACTTGTACCTCACTTTATTGATCGATTAATCAGGGAAGTGCCACTTCCCTATTTATGGGTAGGCAAGTCTATCCGAGATCTTTTACGCGAGATAGAAAACATAGTGAGTGGGCGACATTTTCGGCAGGGGACTTCCCTTTTATAGTAAAAGAAGAAGCGCCTCCGAAAAAATCGGAGGCGCTCAAGGTACTAATTAATGGTACAGAACAATTGGCTCACGGTTATCTAGTATCTAGGAAGCCGAAGGCTTCGGATCGTCCGCTTCGCTTTTCGTCGTAGGCACCGGAGTAGGTTCGGTCGAAGCTTCACCGTTCTGGTCCTGCGGCTTTGCGAAGTTGCCGGCGATCAGATTGCCGAGGAAGGCATCCACCATTCCCGATCCAGCAGACCCTGCGGCGCCGGAGACGAGGATGTCAGGCACGATCTTTATGCCGTTCTTGGCCAGGAACTCGGCGATGGCCATCGTGGCGTAGGCAGACGAGCCCACACTTTCGACTTTTTGCGTCAGCACCTTCGCTTCGGCGCCGCCAACGGCGAGCGTTTTTCCAGCTTCAGCTTCACCCACCGTGCGGAGCACCATGGCATCGGCCGTCGCGTTCGTTTCCTTGGCCGCAGCGACACCCTTCGCTTGCGCGATGGCGGCCTCGGCCTCGAAGGTTCTGATTTCGACCTGACGCTGTGCGGTCACGACGGTTTCTTGTGTATTGGCCGTCGCTTTCGCATTTTCCAGTTCTTTGCGCGCGTCCTCCGATAGCTTTTGGGCCTCGTAGGTGTCCTTCAGACGTTCAGCGATTTTCAGGTCGGAGAGCGTCTTCATCAGTTCTGGCGGCGGCACGATGTCCCCGATGAGGGTATCGACCGCCTGCACGTCGTAATGGCCCTGCAGCGCTTCCTGGATATGGCTCTTTGCATCGGATTGACGGTCGGCACGCTCGGTGAGGAACGCAATGGCGTCATGCTTCTGCGCAGAGTTCCGGAAGTAGTTGCCGATGAGGGGTTCCAGGACCTGGCTGACCAGATTGTCCATTGAGCCGAATCGCGCAATGACTGCCGAAGCAGCATCACGTGACACGTGGATAATCTGGCTGACGTCCAGGTTGTAGGTGAAGCCGTCGGACGACCGAGCCGTAATGGTGCACAGGTTCGTGTCGAGCTCATGAGACGACGATTTGGCGTCGGCCCAGTTGAGCACGATATTCGTCGTCGGCACCAGCACCACTTTCATGGTGAGAGGATTGACAGCGTACATGCCGGGATCGAACGGATTCCTCCACACGCCTTTTTGGCCTTTTTCGACCAACTTGCCGTGCTTGAATTCTTCATTCTCGCCTTGGACCGTCTCGCCGACATAAGAAACCACGACGCCGACGTGCCCGATGGGCACTTCAGTCATGGGGACTGAGACGACGGCGACGAATTGAGGATTCAGATAGTAGGTACCCGCGAGGATAACTTCTTCCTGTTGACCCTTAAATCCGCCGCCGTTAACGAAGGCGTCACCGTCTTGGAAGGAGTTATGACCCTCCACTTTGCGGCCGGCGATTTCGCCAGTGGCAAGTGGGTGGCCTTCCTTCGTCGTGACGACACCGACCATGTTGTCAGGAATTGAGATGGCCGGAACCATCTTGACCGTGAACAGGCGGGTGTTGATCCGGTAGGTCCCCGGAGGCACGACCTCGATCTGTGTGCCGCGTTCCCCGTTGTTGGCGAGGAACGCGCGCGCATTTTGGTACGAGTCGCAGTTCACCTTGCGGGCCAGAATGCGGCCGGCAGGGATGGCGTTACCATCCATGGCCTCGACGATGCCCACCTGCCCTTGCGGGATAACGGTGAACTCGATGATCGAGACCTTGAACTGCCACGGCCACAGGAAGAACTTCAGTCCCGGCGGAAGCGTATCGGCCTGGAGGCCAGCTTCGCCGTTGAGGGCGACGATGCGACCGTCGGGAAGTGTCTTGTCCTTAGCGAACAGGACGAACTTCTTTTCGACCACACCGATTGAGTCCTCGGGAATAAGCCAGATACCGAGGAGGCGGAGCAGATACTTGCCGCCGAGGGCGACGAGGACCACCCCGATAATCACTATGGTGATCCACGAGTGCATCACTGCACCCAAGAACCCAAAGATTCCGTCCATGACGTTTAGTGCCTTTCTTCAAAGAGCGTTGGGATTCATTCCCTAGCTGGAATACATTATAATACCTTGTTGCAATAAAGTCAATTACGTGTCAAATTTAAATTTCATGTGTTAGAACTATTGTCAGACGAGGAAAGGAGTCAAAGTGTGGCTCAAACGAATCAACGAGAGTGTGGAAGATGCACGGCATGTTGCTTCACGCACTCAGTCGCTGAAAAGGGTGTTGAAGTTACTAAAATGTACGATTGGTGCGCACACTGCAAACAAGGTGTAGGATGCGCCATTTACACGGAACGACCTGAGTCCTGCGCCATATATAGGTGTATGTGGCGTTCTGGATATTTCGGTGACGACAGTAAACGACCCGATCGTTGGGGAATTATCCTCGATACGTGGGCACTCGAAGAAGAGCGCGAAACGCTTATAAATGTGTGGGAGTGTACACCCGGTAGATATAGGTCTCCAGAGATACAGGCGATCCTTGAAGCACTGATTGCGACGGGTACGTGCGTGATCGTCGGTAGACCACTATCCAGAGAACAAGACCTTCGCTTCCCTGTCCACATGGATGAAAGTGACCAACACCGATATGTACGGGCTGCGGTTAACGCAATGCATGCTGCTCAAGAATAACTAAGCCGTAGGTACGGGACGAATCCCTACCTACGGTTTTTATTTAATATAGATAAATTTGACTATACTCATTTGAAATGGCATAGTCCTTCCAGATTAATTCGGATCTTTACATCCGTTCTAGCTCAATAGGAGGAATACGTGAAAGCAGTGTTCGGAGCTACTCTAGCGCTTCTACTTTTTGGCGCTGTGCCTGCACACGCAGAAGTGCCGGCGTACGATGGTCCCGTAAACGATTACGCGAACATCATTCCCGATGATCGTGAGGCGATCCTCGAACAAAAAATCTTGGACTACGAAAAGATCACCTCGGTGGAAATAGCGGTCGTTACGACCCCATCTCTCGAAGATGACTCCATCGAGAACTACGCAAACACCCTCTTCAATACGTGGGGTATCGGGCAGAAGGCGCTTGATAATGGCGTACTGATTCTCGTGGCGCCCACTGAGCGTGAATATCGTATCGAGGTTGGGCGTGGTCTTGAAGACCGACTCACGGACGCAGCTTCGGATGCGCTCGGACGAGAAACGCTCCCTGACGCGTTCCGAGCTGGGGATTATGCCGGCGGCATTGAAAACCTTACCGGCGGCATTATTGATCTCCTTGGTACTAAGACCCTTGCTGAGCGTGTTGAAGATCAGCAGCGACTAAGTCAACAAAGAGCACTCGACATACAGAAAGCCAAAGACGCGTTCAATGGTTTTCTCATGTCAGTACTCTTATTTCTTGTTGTGGTAGCCGTCCTGGTAGCTGCGGTGTTTGCCGTTCTCGGTCTCATTCGTGGGTACCGTACCTGGCGAAAGAATCAACGTTTGCGCGAAGAAGTTCTTGGATCTCTCTCCTCTACGGGAGGGGTGTCCATGCGTCTGCGCGCTGCTCTGAAACACTGCACTCTACCGATCCTGCCGATTTGGGCAGAAGAAAGTGAGCGTTCTCATCGAGAAGCGTTTGATCACGTTCTTGATGAGGAAGCATCCACACGCGTAAAAGTGCGGTCACTTCTGAGGCGCAATCCCTCAGAGGCGGCAAAGCTGATGGAGGTTGTAAAGCAGCGCCTCATTGAAGCTCAGGAACTGTTGGTCTATTTCCAATCAACCCCTGAAAGAATTAAGGCGTTCCGCACAGAGACCTATGCAAAAGTTAGGGAGGCAACGTCACTTGCTGATGCGCTTCTTACTCGAGCTAAGAAGCTTGAGCAGGACGGCTACGGAAAGATGGTTGCGGCATTTGCTTCGCAGATCGCGACCGTAAAAAGCGATATGGAAAAGTTGCGTACCGCGTGCGCTGAATGTGGTGAGGGCGCGAAAGACACGAGTCACCTGGTGCAACAGAAGGCCGCAAAAGTTGTTGAGTCGGTGAATGCCTGCTCGACACCTCTCGAACTACTACTCCATAAGCAGCAGTCGACCGCTGAGCGCATCAGACGTATCCGTCAACGCATGAAGGAGTTCCCCGCCCGTCTTACCGAGCACGGCGCTCGTCTCACGATGTTCAAGTCGTCGGCGCCCGGTGAATTGTGGAGTCCGTTTACCACCTCTTTGCGAAACCTTTCCACTACCCTGGCTATGGTCGAGCCCCTGGTTGCTTCTTCCGAGAGCGGAAACAGTATGCAGGAACAGGACTTCCTCCATGCTGAGTCCGTCATCGATCGAGCAGACAAGGCGCTGGCTACGGCCGAGGCAGAAATGTCGAAGCTCACGAAGATCGTGGGTGACTACAGTGAAGCTCAAGTCCAGTATCCGCGCTTGAGGGCATCTGCTGAATCAGCTCTGAACGCAGCTCGAAGGGCTGTTGCTGATAATGACGTCGGGCCCGCAGCGAAGAGCTCAGTGAGTGGCGCACGTACGCAGTTCGATAGCGTTACGTCACAGCTTGCGGACAGTAGACTTCCCAATTGGATTGCCGTCTGTGCAGTCCTGTCGGGAATCGTTACCCAAGCAGAACGTGCCGCACGCACCGCCGCGTCAGACATTGATTCGGCAGCACGTGCACGGCGGCGGCGTCAACAAGAACGTGACGACGCTGATCGGCGCCAGCGTGACTCAGAGAATTCTTCCTACGGTTCTAGTAGCAGCTCTTCAAGTTCTGATAACAGCAGCTTCGGCGGCGGTACGTCGGGCGGCGGCGGTACGTCGGGAAGCTGGTAAGCTAGTATCAGTGCATAACTAACTAAGCGGATCAGGAGACTGATCCGCTTTTTCTTTTATCTAATCGGCTCCTTTATATGCTTCTTCGAGGGTCGCGAGATCGAACTTTTTCATCTTGAGGAATGCCTCGGTCACGCGCTTACTTTGTTCCGGACTCCCTTCTCTCATCATTTCATCCATACGCGTTGGGACAATCTGCCAGGATACGCCATACCCATCCTTGAGCCAGCCACACTGCTCAGCTTCTGGAACTTTTGAAAGTCGCTCCCAGAAGTAATCAATTTCTTCCTGAGACTCACACTTCACCATAAGAGAAATGCCTTCGTTAAAGCTAAATGCGTGTGCCTGTGCACTGTCCATACCGGCAAACCATTCACCTTCTAGCCGAAAGTCGGTGAACATGACCGAGCCTTCCTTGTCTGGCTCCATGCCCGCGGGATAGCGGGCAAGTGTGCCGCGCTTCGAGTTTTTGAAGGTCCCCATATAGAAGTCAGTGGCCTCCTCACACTTCCCCGCTACGACGCCAGTAAACATAATGGACGGAATAATAAATGGCCGTGGTTCCCCGTCGGGATTGGTGAGCATGAGCTGCCAGGTCACGCCGAATTTATCCTTTATCCAGCCATACCACTTACTAAAGGGATATTCCTGAAGTGGCATCAGAGCTTCTCCTCCGTCGGAGAGCTTAGTCCACAGCTCAGTCAGATGCTCCTTAGCCTGTGCATCCTTTACAGGATCGAAATTCAGCATGAATGAAATGGAAGGATTCAGTTTGAAGAGAGGGCCGGCGCTAATTGCTGCAAAGGAGTAGCCGGCAATTTCAAACGCCATAATCTCCGCGTCTCCTGAAGGCGTGTCGTGAATCACGCTCGAGCTTGTGATTTTGGAGTCAGGAAATATCGATACGTAGAACTCGGCTGCGGCTTTCGCCTCCTTATCAAACCAGAGATGAGGGACAATTTTTTGCATATACGAAAATCCTATCACGTCTACATGAGTAGGCGGTGAATACAAAAGAAGCCGCCCGAAGGCGGCTTCTTTATGCGTTTGTGCGCTTACTACTTCTTGGCGGCGATGCAGGCGGTGAGACCAGGAGTCTCGGTCCATCCGCACTTCCCTGTTGCTTGGCGTTGGCAGGTAGCAGTCTGGTAGCAGGCATACACTTCTGAGTACTCGCAGGTAGACGCCATATTTGGTTCGCCGGAACAGATCTGATGGGAACAGCCACCGATGTAACAGTCGCCGACGGCGTTTCCTATCGGCGTTGCGGTGGGCTCAAGCGGGGTTACGGTCGACTCGTCGACCACCACTGAATCCTTGACAGTGAACACACCGGCGATGGCATACTTGCTCCATTTGTCGGTCGAGAGATGCTCAGCCGGAGTCACGACGCCGTGCGCGCTAAATGTCGCGCCGCTCGGAATGAAGGGAGCGCCGCCACGCGTTTTGAATTCAAGCACATAGTATTCGCCTACCTCAGTCTTGAATCCCCGTGCGCATTCCTTTGTCTGTGGACCGTCAGTGTCTTTGTGTGGCAAACAGGTTTCAGTGCCTGAAAGCGTTGCGAAATACGGTGACGTACTGCCGTCACCCTGCTTTTCCTGGTAGATGTAATTATTAAGGAGCCAGAAGCCGCCGAGTATGACGACGAGTAACGTAATGAGCACCCAGATACCGAGGTCTTTGAGTGACCCATGTTCAATTTTCTTTTTCATACTTATAAGTATACGGGCGCACCGTGCACGAACTGCTTCTTCTCCCCCACTCTTGCCAACCGGCCGCAAACAATAATCTCAAGCACACTACTGGCACCACATCCACAACGTTGTACGATCGTACAAAGTTGTGGATGTCAGAGGAGACCTAAGTGCCCGAGTATATATAATTGACATTTCATAAAATTTGATCTATAAATATTTTGGCAATTTTGCCTGATCTTTATACAAAAAGGTGCTCCTGTGGAGACCACAAGAACAAGAACGCAAAAGTTCTACTCGCGCGCGGTGTTCCTGCTCTATCATGCGCCCGGAAGCGAAGGTCCGGACGGTGTGGCTATTCACACCGCTGTACATGCGCTGGTGAAGGAAGAGCCCTGGGTTGGCAGCGCGGACGGACTTTGTGGTATCGGCGTCAGAATTTTCGGGGACCTCAAAGAAACGGTCACGCATGTCGCGCTCAGCTCTCTCGAACGCCTTGGCGCCAGCAAGCTCTACGGGTTCGAGCAGTACATTGCGCGCTTCGGCGATCGCCTGGTAATCCGCCTGAAGGACTCAAAGGTAGAAGGGATCAAGGAAATCGGTGTGTCCTTGCGCCACGAAAAGCCTCTGGGCGTTCTCCCTATGCACTAAACACAACCGCCGCACCCCTAAGGTGCGGCGGTTATTGTTTTATCTGTGCGAGCTATTTTTTAAAGCTCGTCCTCTGCATCGGAGGCATACCCCTTCGCATCGTTTGCGAAATCAATCGCATCGCTATACTCCTCATCGTCATAGCTATTGTTAGCCTTCGTCAGACTCTTCTTTGCTTTGGATAGGAATGAGCGCGCGTCCCCAATGTCGTCACCATCATCGTCAGCATTATCTACGGCATCCTCGGCGTCATTAATTGCGTTCTGGGCAGCCTTGATCTTGCTCTTTGCATCCGATTGGTCACTTCCGCCAATTGCATCGATGGCATCGCTGATCTGGCTTTTGGCCTGCTTTGCCAGTTTCTCGGCGTTGTCATACTCCTCGTCGTCGTACGCGTCCTCTGCGTCGCTAAGCGTTGACTCTGCCTTGTCCAAAAGTTTCTGTGCACTACGTATGTCCTCGCCATCGTCGTCTGCAGCATCGAGCTTATCTTGCGCCGCATCTATTTTGTCACCGACGTCGTTTAGAAGTGCATCGATCTTATCGTCCTTTGTTTTACCGCCCGCGTCCCCAAATGCGTCCTCGGCGTTACCGTAGGCACGCACTGCGTCCTTGGATGCCGTATCCATGTTGCCTCCGAAGTAGGCCTTCACGGCGTCGAACAGATCATCCTTCGCGTCGGCAAGTTCGGCCTTCGCGGCACTTACATCCTTTCCCTCATCCTCTGCATCCCCGATTTGATCCTCGGCGTCGCCAATAAGATCAATAGTGTCTTTGATAGTCTTCTGAACGCTCGCGCTTGTAGGGGAGACTGTTGCTGGTGGTGGCGTAGTTGTGGTATTGGTGGTGCCGCCCGAAAGCGCCGCCGCCTGCTTCATGAGTGCCGCAAGTTCCGCCTGTAGCTCTGCATCTGTTTTTCCTGAGGTGGGGGTGGTGGAGGCGGTACCTGCGCCCGCGACTTTTGCGTATTTCTGCCGGGAAATTGGCCCGAAGGTGCCGCTTGCGGGACTAATGCCGTTTGCAGTCTGCCATGCCTTTACTGCCTTCTCGGTGAGCGTCTTGAACTCCACCGTCTCGTGTCCTACTGAGCCCACGCCCGTAGCGGCAATTGGGTATCCGGACGCATTCAAATATTTTTGAAGGCAGCGTACATCTTCGCCTTCGATACCGAGGGTAAGATCGCGGGTAAAGCTACAAACCGCCGCCGCATGCGCGTGCGGAGCGGCAAGAACCACCATGAGTGCACTCAGGGTGAGCGTGAGAGCGACGTACGGAAGACGAGTAAGCATAAAAGACCAGTGAATGACTAATACCCCTATAGTATAAGGTACGATTTACCACCTTGGCTCACTCAATCCCCCACTCGGCCCCTACTGGCCTTTGCCTGTGGAATAGGTAGGGGTGCGGTAGAATACTAATTATGAAATCTGGGTATATGCCGAAGCACGGCATACAGGAAGAAGGGGTGTCGGGAGGCACGCATGGCTTCACCCTTATTGAGCTGTTGGTGACCGTCGCCATAATTACGCTCCTCTCAAGTATCGTTCTCACGAGTGTTCAGGAGGCACGGCGACGCGGCGAAAACGCCAAGGCAAGTATCGATATGCATACGCTCGTGAATGCCATCGAGCTGTACTACCAGGACAAGGGAGACTGGCCTCCAGTTAATGGCGTGCTCTCCATCGATACTACGTCGACCGGAAACTGGCAGGGACTCATGAATGAGCTCAAACCGACCTATATACGAAAAGACATAGTACCTGCGTTCCAATCCATTGGCAGCGGCGGTTCAGTTAATCAGGGTTATATTTATCTCAAGGGTACGCCCACAACGCCTATCCCGGTCTCCATGTACAGTAACTCGGGTCAATTCATTGTTTGTCTGCTTGTGTATAAGGGCTATTGGATCGACGTCCGTTGGCCGAGTGGTAATACCTATACCACGAGGGATGGCGGCATCGATCCATCCGGGCTCGAAGCCTTCGGCGGCGTATATACTTTGAATAACGTTAACTTACCGGCCTGTAACCCATAATTCCTGCCACCCACCATGCCTGAAGAAGTCACCTTTGATGAAGAAGTAGTTGAGAGTCGCAGTACTCATCCGCATAAGCCGGGGTTTAGTATTCCGGGCGTATCCAATCAGTCGTCCTCTGAATCAAGTGAGAAACAAAAAAAAATAATACGCATCGCGATAATCGTCGTGTGTTTTGCGGCAAGTGCAGTTATTCTCTATATGTCACTCTCAGGCAGTACGGCTACGGTAAAACCTGAAGATCAGGTGCAGGTTAAGCTCCGTGCGCCCTAGTTTTTTGCTATATAAATCTACGTAGTGGTGAGCATCACTATCTGTACGCGGGTCAATGGACCAAAGTATCCGGCGGAGGGCGAAATGCTTGCCGACGCCTGATACTCAGCGAGGGCAGCCTGCGTGAGTGCACCAAAGTATCCGGTTGCGCCCGCTGAGGCGAGTGCTGTAGCCTTGGGTCCTTTGCTTGCGGTAATCAAGAATGTCTGGAGAGCGGTGACATCGTCGCCTTGTGAACCGACCGTTAGATCGCGACTAAATGCAACGGTCGCAACTGTCTTGCCACTCACTCCAAGTGCTTCTTCGAGTGCGTCTGGGAGCTCAAGACCAGCAGCGCGCGCCGAAATAAAGAGACTACGGTAATTGGTGGCTAACATTTCAGCGTCTTCGTCCTCATCATCGGCTTTCTTAAGAGCTTTCGTGACCGCATCAATGCGTTCTTTCAGAGTGAATTCGCGATCAAGACGTGGAAACGGGTCCATTGGGGTGCGATTGTGACGAATTTCGAAATGCAGATGGGTCGGACCGCCGGCTGCGTTTCCGGTGTCGCCCACGTAGCCAATCAAATCGCCCGGCTTAAGTACGGTTCCTGATTTCAATCCCTCGGCGAATTTATCGAGGTGCATATAGACGAACGTCTCGTCCCCAGGGTTTGCGGTATAGACGTAATTTCCCGAGCTATCACCCGAACCCATGGAAATAACGACTGCGTCAGTTGGCGAGACAATGTAATCATCTTTGGGTGCGAGTATATCTTCACCTTCATGATCACGGTCCCCGCCATCGCGCGGATCGCCAAAGTTCGGTGAAATGCTTGCGAGGCTGACGCCGAGAAGCACGGGAATAGGTAGATCCTCCACTTCGTTGTCATCGAGTGCATTGATCGCCTTTTGGGTGGCGCTTGAAATACCGCGGCGTGAGGTGGCACGTTCGATGGTGCTGGTACTCGTCATGCCTTCGCGCGTATTGCGCCAATAATTATAAGAATTACGAGTCGATGTGCGGGACTGTGCGTCAGCAGGAAGCGGCGTACTGAGTAAAAAAATACTCGTCGCAAGAATTGCGGCGGCCAGCGGCTTCTTTGAGAATGTGTTCATGTAGGCAAAGCCTAGCATGTGCCCGTGAAGGGCTTATGAAGATTTCTTATCGAGATCGAGTATCTCGTCAATGCGAATCTGCTCGACGAATTCCGGTACGTGGCTCACGAGAACCATCGCCCCCTCGTACTGATCGAGTGCTTTTGCAATGACCGGCAGGTGGCGGAAGTTGATGTGGTTGGTCGGCTCGTCGAGAATGAGGAGGCCTGGCGCCTCGAGTACGAGGCGCGCAAACGCGACCAGTCCCTTCTGTCCTTCGGAAAGCATGCCGATTTTCTTCTTCATCACTTCACCCGTGAGTAGGAATCCGGCGGCAATTTTGCGCATGTATTCCTCGTCCGGTTTTTTCATGACCCCAATAAGCGACTGGTACACCGAGTCCTCGAAGTTAAGCGTTGAGAAATCCTGACGGTAGTAGCCGACATGCACGCCTGGAGCGATAGATGCACCTTCCGCGTCGCCGCGCGCCAAGGCCTCAAGCAGGGTCGACTTCCCTATGCCGTTTGGACCCTTCAGGAGAAGGTGATGCTTTTTCTTCATTGAAATATTTGCCTTCTGTACTCGCGGCTTGTGCGTCTTCGGGTCCATAACCGATACGGATGTTATGGAAAGGATTTCAC
>CAYIKA010000008.1:13020-16049 GCA_964363905.1 uncultured Candidatus Saccharibacteria bacterium | reverse complement strand
GAGCTATTTCTTGTACACCTGATCCACAATCCCGTACTTCTTGGCCTCATCCGCCATCATGAAGTAGTCGCGATCGACGTCCTTTTCGATCTTCTCGAGCGGCTGGCCGGTATTCTTTGAAAGAATTTTGTTCAGGCGATCACGGGTGGCGAGGATGTGCTTGGCAGTGATTTCGATATCCGTTGCCTGACCCTGTGCGCCGCCCCATGGCTGATGAATCATCACCTCGGCGTTTGGAAGTGCATAGCGTTTGCCCTTTTCGCCGGCAGAAAGAAGCACGGCCGCAGCAGACGCCGCCATACCGATGCATACAGTCGAAACCGCAGGCTTCACATGGTTCATGGTGTCGAGGATGGCCAGACCAGCCGTTACCGAGCCGCCCGGGCTGTTGATGTAGAGCGAGATGTCCTTCTTCGGGTCCTCAGATTCCAGGAAGAGCAGCTGCGCAATGATGAGGTTGGCAGAATCGTCGTCGACGGGGCCGCCGAGAAACACGATGCGGTCCTTAAGAAGGCGCGAGTAGATGTCGTAGCCGCGTTCGCCGAACTGAGTTTTTTCGACCACCATCGGTACGAGCATGGAAGAGCGTGGGTTGGTATGCATAGTATGAAATCGTTACGAGGGGCATGGTATCAAAAAACACTCCTCCTGACGAATTAAAAAAGCGCGGCCGGGAGGCCGCGCTTTTTTAACTTGCTCGCACTACTCTCCGCGCGTGTCGGGCGGTGTGGTCGTTTCCTGAAGTGCCATGCGCTCGCCCCATGCGTAGAACGCGCCTACGGTAATCACGCACACAATGAGAAGAATGCCGATGAGGCCACTCCACGATCCTCCTGACTTGGGTGAGGTCGGTGCGGGAGTGGTCACCATCGGAACGATCGGTGTTGATACATCCGGCGTACTTACGGATGCTGGCGGGGGAGTGGTATCAACTGAGGGTGTGCTTGAAGCGGTGTCCATGAGTCCCAGTATACCCGAGGCATGATATAGGACTGAATAGATAGAGAGTGCACAAAACAAAAAGCGCCCGCAGAGCGGGCGCTTTTGTAATCGAGGGCGTATTACGCCGCTGGCTTGTACATGCCGCAGGCACGTTCAAACGCTGCCTCAGCTTCTGCTTTGCCCTGCCACTCCCCGAGCGTTACCTCCTTATTCTGGAGCTTCTTGTAGGTTAGGAAGAAGTGCGCGATTTCCTTCAAGGTGTGCTTGTTCACATCCGCAAGATCGTTGATCTCCGCAAAGCGGGGATCGTCCTTCGGTACCGCGAGTACTTTCTCGTCTCGTTCACCGCCATCAACCATGGGGAGGATAGCTACCGGACGAGCATGCACGAGGATGCCCGGAAGAAGCGGCGTGGTCGTGAGAAGTACGACATCAAGCGCGTCACCATCGTCCCAAAGCGTCTGTGGCACAAATCCATAATCAAACGGGTAGGCCTGCGCCGTGTGCAGCACGCGATCAAGCGCGATGAGTCCCGTCTTCTTGTCGATTTCGTACTTGTTCTGCGAGCCACGAGGGATTTCGATGATGACATTCATCTCTTCCTTGGTGCCCGGATCAATATCGTGGAGAAGGTTCATACGAGTGGAATAGATTATGCCTGATCTTCTGGAGTGCCTGCGTCGCGGTCTTCAGTGTTTGCCGCAGCGCCATCGTCGGTGAACGTGGTCTCATCTTCAACGGTGAGTGAACCAGTGTTCTCATCAGCATTCTCCTCGGAGGTGATGATGGAGTCGGTCTCATTTCCCGCGATACCTGCCTCAATTGAGGGGCTGTCCTCAATAGCGGCCTCTGCGGCTTCGACCTCTGCTTCTGCAGCGATGGTCGAATCATGAGCGGCTGCCTTGTCGAAGGAAATTTCATCGCTGTCAGCGCCGCCAACGGTAGTGCCGCCGGTCGACTCAATGTCGAGATTCCAGCCCGTAAGCTTTGCGGCAAGGCGTACGTTCTGTCCGCCGCGACCAATGGCGAGAGACTGCTGATCCTCGCTCACGGTTACCTTTGCGCGGTGATTCTCCTCGTCGAGGATTACCTCGGTGACGGTTGCAGGCGAAAGCGACTCCTTAATGAAAGCCTTCTGGTCTTCAGACCACTCGATGATGTCGATGCGCTCGCCGCCGAGTTCGCTCATAACGGTCGACACGCGGACACCGCGCTGACCCACGAGGGCGCCAACCGGATCAACGTGCGGATCAACGGACGAAATAGCGATCTTGGTGCGGCTTCCTGGCTCGCGTGCAACACCCTTTACTTCAATAGCGCCTGAAGCGAGTTCCGGTGCCTCCATTTCAAAGAGACGCACCAAGAAGCGGGGGTGACTGCGCGAAAGACGAAGGTATACGCCACGGAATCCTTCATCTACGGCGTAGAGGTAGGCGCGAATGCGCTCACCGGTGCGGTAACGCTCACCGGGAATCTGCTCCTCGTACGGGATGATGCCGGTTGCACGGCCAAGGTCGATAAAGATCGCGCCGCGTTCCATGCGCTGCACGAGGCCGGACACGATCTCACCCTTCTTGTGGGCGAATTCGTCGAGAATGGAGAGCTTCTCGGCTTCGCGAATCTTTTGGATCACGACCTGCTTAGCAGTTTGAGCAGCAATGCGACCGAAGTCGTCCTGCGGCTCGAGGGGGAAGATAATTTCTTCGCCAAGCGAAACGCCGCGCTTAATGCGCATCGCATCCTCAAGGAGAATGTGCTTTTCGGCGTCATAACGGGGGAGTTCGCCTTCAGCGACTACCTCCTCGCGATCAAACTGAGGGTGTCCTGCCGGAAGCTCCTTAATCTCTTCCTCGCCTTCCACCGGAAAACGCACCATCGTGTCGTCCACGACGGTCTTTACCTGCTCAAAGGTGACGGTACCCGAGTTCATATCGAGCTTGCCGCGGACCACCTGGCCGCGCTTACCGTATTCCTTCTTATAGGCGGTTGCCATAGCGCTTTCGATAGCGTCCACCATGGTTTCCTTGGTGATACCGCGTTCCTCGAACTCAATGAGCACTGAATTGATTGTTTTGAGATCCAACATA
>CAYIKA010000008.1:4587-12920 GCA_964363905.1 uncultured Candidatus Saccharibacteria bacterium | reverse complement strand
AACATGAACGATTAGTTTTCCCGTGAAGAAATAAAAACGCGCCGCGATTTCGATCGCGGCGCGTTATACTTTACGCAGTCAACGGCTATGCAAGTATCAGAAGGCGAACTAAAAGAGTTTATTCTCGACTCCGGTCTTGTCGCACGCAAGGACGTGGAGGACGCGGATACTGAAGCGAAAGATCGAAAACAATCGATCGGCGATATTCTTGTGTCGCGCGGCACCATGTCGTCCGACGCACTGCGTCGCATTAAGGCATACGTGCTCGGTATTCCGTTTGTAAACCTGAAGGATCGCAAGATTCCCCTCGACGTGCTCTCACTTATCCCTGAGCCAATCGCACGCACGCACTCCATCGTGGGATTCCGGAAGAATGGCAACGAGCTCGAGGTCGCGATGCTCGATACGGAAGACCTGATTTCTATAGACTCTGTGCGTAAGAAGACTGGACTCAAAATTTTGCCGCGCCTTACTGACGACGAGTCACTCAAGTCAGCGCTTCTGCAGTACCAGAAATCCCTGAAGGAAGAATTCGGCGATCTTATTTCGACCGAAGCGGGACGCATCAACCTAGTCAAAGAAGCAGGTGGGGAAGAGGTGTCGGGCGAAGACCTGAAGAAAATGGCAGAAGACCTGCCGATTGTGAGAATCGTCGACACGCTTCTGCGTCACGCCATCATCCAGGGCGCATCCGATATTCACATCGAGCACTCGGAGACCGAGGTGATCGTGCGGTACCGCATCGATGGCATCTTGCATGACGCAATGACGCTTCCGAAAAATGCGGCAGCCGGCATCGTCGCGCGCATCAAGGTGCTTGCGAACCTGAAACTCGATGAGAAGCGTCTGCCTCAGGACGGTCGTTTCAAAATGGAGACCGAAGCAGAGGCGGTGTCATTCCGCGTATCGCTTCTCCCAACCTACTACGGCGAGAAAATCGTTATGCGTCTTTTGCGTGAGACCGGTGGCGAAGGCTTCACGCTCGATGTGCTGGGATTCCATGGCGAGACGATGGAGCGCATCCATAAGGCAACGAAGCAGACGACCGGCATCATTCTGGTGTCAGGGCCAACCGGTTCCGGTAAGACGACGACGCTGTATACCATTCTCGATATTTTGAATACGCCGGACGTGAACATCTCTACCATCGAGGATCCAATCGAATACCAGATGAAGCGGGTGAATCAGACGCAGGTAAATCCAACGATCGGATTCACGTTTGCAAACGGACTGCGCGCTCTGGTGCGTCAGGACCCGGACATCATCATGGTGGGAGAAATTCGCGATAGTGAAACCGCGGCGCTCGCGATTAACGCCGCGCTCACCGGTCACCTCGTGCTTTCAACCATTCACACCAACTCCGCGGCGGGTGCGATTCCGCGTCTCATTGATATGGGTGTCGAACCGTTCCTCCTGGTGTCCACGCTCCGCGTGATTGTCGGTCAGCGTCTCGTGCGCAAACTTTGCGAAGGCAAGGAGCCGTATACCTTAGATAAGGAAGAGCGTTCAAAGGTCGCTCACGAAGAAAAGTTTGATGCGGTACTCGGTGCGCTCGAAGAAGAAAAGCTCGTGAAATCAGGCACGAAGGTAGACGATCTTACGTTCTACAAGCCTGTACCAAGCGCGGAGTGCGAAGAAGGCTATAAGAGTCGTATTGGTATTCACGAAGTGCTGGCCGTTTCGTCCGCGACGCGCGACCTCATCCTCCACGGCGCGACTGCCGAAGCCATCGAGGAACAGGGTCGTAAGGAAGGCATGCTCACGATGCTCGAAGATGGTCTCTACAAAGCAGCGCGTGGCACGACCTCAATCGAAGAAGTACTTCGCGCAGTGACCGAATAAGTCCGCTCCGTACGGGTGCGCGTGCTAAAATTTTTTGTAATGAAGTTCAATGTGACGGTGAAGGGTGCAGATGGCGCTGAAACTAAGCGTGTTATCGATGCGCCGACACGTTTCGCGGTATATAGCGAAATAGAAAAGACCGGTGCCACGGCCGTCGCCGTTGAAGAAGCAGGAAGCGGACTCCAGTTGCCGAAGTGGGCAAACATTTCATTTGGTAGTGGGGTGAAGATGGATGAACGGATTGTGTTCACCAAGAATCTTTCCGCAATGCTCTCTGCGGGCCTCACGCTTTCGCGCGCCCTCTCGGTTATAGAACGTCAGTCGACCAACAAATCCCTGAAAAGGATTGTGATTGATGTGGAGGAGAAGGTGCGTAGCGGCCAGGCGTTCCACGAAGCGCTCGAGCTCCATCGTAATATTTTCTCTGACCTCTTCATTGCTATGACCAAGGCGGGTGAAGAGTCGGGAACACTCGCCGACGCACTTAAGGTGGTCGCGCGCCAGATGGAGCGCTCCAACAATCTCACCAAAAAAGTGAAAGGTGCGATGATTTATCCTTCCATCATTCTTATCGCCGTCATCTTGATCGGTATTCTGATGCTTATCTATGTGGTGCCAACTCTCTCCAACACCTTCCGCGAACTCAAGGTGGAACTTCCTGCAGCAACCAAGGCAGTGATCGGGGCGTCAGACTTCATGGCTGCGCATCCATTCCTGGTACTCAGTATCTTTGCCATTCTCGTCGCGAGTTTCGTCATGTTTACGCGCACCAAAATAGGCAACAGTCTCATGGTCGCCGGTGCGCTCCATCTACCAGTCATCGGTGAGCTGGTGAAAGAAACCTACAGCGCGCGCGCTGCCCGCGCCCTTTCGTCCCTGCTCGCGTCTGGTGTCGAGATGCTCGGCGCTCTCAAGATTGCGGGTGAAGTAGTGGGGGAGAAGAAATTTGCGAGCGTGCTCGTAGAAGCGGAAGAGCGGGTGCGTAAAGGCGAACAGTTGTCTGCTGCCTTTGCCGACCACCCCAAGCTCTATCCTATTTTCGTAACAGACATGATCGCGGTTGGGGAGGAGACGGGAAAAGTTTCCGACATGCTCGGCCAAGTTGCCGAATACTACGAGGCGGATGTGGAGGATCGAACCAAAGACCTCTCTACCATCATCGAGCCGATGCTCATGCTTTTCATTGGTGCGGTTGTGGGAGTGTTTGCACTCTCGATGATTTCTCCGATTTACTCTCTCTCCGACAAGATTTAGGTGCGCGTGTAGGGGACGCATCTGCTTCCTTACATATCCGAGTATTAATTCAGTGCGTTATCATACGTGCATGAAGAACGGTAGGACGCGCGGCATGACGCTCATCGACACGCTTGTCGGTACGGCGGTCACGCTCATTATCTTTCTCGCGCTTTTCGGACTCCTGCGCGCGTCCTTGCTTATGGCGTCGGTCGCAAAATCAAAAGCGGTCGCTACTGCGGTTGCGACGACGCAGATGGAATACATTCGTTCGCTCCCGTATGACTCTATTGGTACGGTCGGCGGTATTCCGCAGGGAGTGGTCCCCGAGACCTCTACTTCAACCATGAACAACATTGGGTACGGGCTGCGTACCTTTATTCAGTACGTGGATGATCCAGCTGATGGGGTAGGGGCATCCGACACTACAGGTATTACGACAGACTATAAACGCATAAAGGTGGTGGCGACGTATTACGCAAACGGCACACCGCGCTACGTAGAACTCGTCTCGAACCAATCACCGCACGGTATCGAAAGCACGACGGGTGGTGGTACGCTCCAGATAAACGTCGTAAACGCACTCGGCGCGCCGGTCGCGGGCGCCCAGGTGGACATTACGAACCCTAGCCTCTCGCCCACGGTCGATCTTTCGGCATTCACGAACACTGCCGGGCTCGTGTATCTGCCGGGTGCCGCAACATCAACCGATTATCGCGTTGTCGTTACGAAGTCCGGGTACTCAACGGCGCAGACCTATGCGCGGGACGCGACTAACCAAAACCCAACACCGGGATATCTGACGGTGGTGGGGAATACGACGACCTCGAGTACGTTTGCGGTCGACCTGTTGTCGACGTTTACACTCGCAACCTATTCCCCAATCGCGACAACCGTCTGGAGCGACACATTTACGAATGCCTCGAGTCTTTCACTACAAAGCGGCACCGCAGTTTCAGGGGGTGCGCTCGTGCTTGCGGGCGCTTCCGGCAGTTACTCCGCAAGCGGCACAGCGCGCAGTACGGCGCTTACGCCAACGTATCTCGCTGGATGGACGAATGTTGATGCAACGGTCAGTAATACCGGAAACACGAGCACGCATGTGCGTGTGCTTGATGCTACGGGCACCCCGCTTCCTGATAGTGTGATTCCCGGTAACAGCGCAGGTATCGGCACATTCCCCATTGATATTTCGGGAGTTGCGACCACAACGTATCCCACCTTGATACTTGAGGCTCTTCTCGACTCAAGTCTTCTCACCGACACCCCCTCGATTCAGGATTGGCGCATTACGTACACGCGTGGCCCTGTTCCACTTCCAAACATTTCCTTCACGCTTGCAGGTGCGAAGACCATCGGCTCGACCGGCGCGGGTGCTGCCCTCTACAAAACGAGTACCACAAGCTCGACCGGCGCATCAGCATCAAAGACACTCTCGCTTGAGTGGGATGCGTATGACCTGAACGTCTCCGGATACGATACGGTCGATGCCTGTACCGCGCCGCCGTATGCGCTTGCGCCGGGGGTAACGACGAACGTGTCGCTCATGCTGGGCGCAAACACCACCAACATGCTTCTCGTGTCGGTAAAGGATTCAGTTGGAACGCTGGTACCTGGTGCGAGCGTCACGCTTACGCGCTCCGGATACAGTCAGACGGTGACGGCATCGTCGTGTGGTACCGCGTACTTTGGCGGGATAACGGCAGCAAACGATTACTCGGTGACTATTTCAAAGTCCGGCTACACAACAACGGTAGAATCAAACATACCGGTCACCGGCGACAGCTTCTATGCAGCATCATTCGACTAACCATCTCGCGCGCGGCATGACGCTTGCCGAAACAATTGTCGTCGTGGCAATCGTGGCAGTCGTTGGTATTGCCCTTACGGGTGCTATTCAATACTTCTATCGCAATAGTGCGTACCTGCTCGAGCAGACCGCGGCACTCGATAACGCGCGGCGCGGACATTCCTACACCCTTCAGAATTTGCGCGAGGCTAGTTATGGCGACGATGGGTCCTACCTCATCACTAATGCCGCCACCTCAACCATCACGTTCTATGCAGATGTGGATCAAGATACGGGCATCGAGCGTGTGCGCGCCTACCTTTCCGGCACAACCCTCTATCGCGGGGTCACCAACTCCGCCGGAAACCCCGCATCCTATAGCGGACAGCCGGAGACGATAGAAACCATCGCGGTGTATGTAAAAAATGCGACTTCGACACCGATCTTTACCTACTACAATGCAGCGGGCACCCAGCTCACCTCACCCGTGGCTATATCAAGTGTGCGTTCGGTCGGGGTACGCATCGACACCGACCTGAATCCAAACCGTGCGCCAAACCTATTCACGCTTTCGGGTGTTGCTACCATGCGTAACCTACGGAGCGAGTAGTATGAAGACTATGCGACGTACACGATTGCCGGGCGGGTACCTACTTCTCCTGGGACTTGTCTTCGGTGCGATTTTCTTCAGTGTGCTCGGTGCGCTTTCGTCGTATGTGTTGACCCAGAACCAGGTACAGACCTTGAACACCGATCGTGCGAAAGCGTTCACGATCGCAGAGGCGGGCCTGCAGTACTATCGGTGGTTCCTCGCGCACTACCCAAATGATTTGCAGAACGGCACGGGCGCGCCGGGACCCTACACCGTCTCCTATGCGGATCCCGAGAGCGGTACCGCAGGCTCGTATACGCTCACTATTAACGGAAATCTTGCCTGTGGTCAGGTAACTTCCATTGATATTTCTTCGAAAGGGCAGGCGACCGGAAGTGCGGTCACACGCACCGTGAAAGCCCGCTACACCCGCCCAACGGTCGCGCAGTACTCCTATATATTGAATGACAGCGTGTGGGCCGGTTCCGACCGTATTATTAACGGCCCCTACCACTCAAACGGCGGCATCCGTATGGACGGCACGGCAAATGCCTCTGTGACAAGTTCGCTCTCGTCCTGGCTCTGCACCTCATCATTTAACTGTTCACCTGATCAAACGGTCGCGGGCGTTTTTGGCGCCGGACCAAACCAGAGTTTGTGGAGCTACCCGGCGCCTCAGGTGGACTTTGCGGGCATAGCCGCGGATTTCAATGCGCTCAAAACAATCGCGCAGGCCCAAGGATTATATTTTGCGCGCTACTCGACCGGCACCGACACCTCAAACGCGAACTACTGGCGCGGGTATCGTCTGATTTTCAATGCGAACGGCACCCTTACGGTGCGTAGAGTCACGGGTACTACGCTCCTGACTTCAACGGCGGTGAACACCGCAGAAGATGCAGTGCCCGATCGTGGACTTGTTGCGACTGACACGCTCCTCGGAACGTATACGATACCGACCACCTGTGGACTCATTTATGTAGAAGACAACGTATGGGTCGAGGGCACTATTTCAAACAAAGTGGCAGTTGTAGCGGCAAACGTGGTGGATGCGGGTGTGGCACCAAACGCCTACCTCAAGAACAGCATTACCTACGCCGCAAGTGATGGTACCGATGGCCTAACCCTTATTGCAGAAGACAACGTGCTCATTACGCCGGACTCACCCGCGACGATGAACCTAAACGGCATCTTCATTGCGCAGACCGGAGCGTTTGGACGCAATTACTACTCCTCCTGCTCCGCCGCATACGAACCAAAGACCACACTCACCATTCGTGGCACGACAGTGTCTTCCAAGCGTACCGGTACGAAATGGGTGAACGGCTGCGGCAACTATGCGGGCTATGGAACGCGTATTGATGCGTATGACCGACTTCTCGCGACCGACCCGCCGCCATTTACTCCCACGGTGTCGACTGACTATCAGTTCGTCGACTGGCGCGAGCAATAGTTGCATATATACGTGCCCTGGTGCGTAATGGAGAAAGAACGTGCGAATGCATGAAGCGAAGAGGAGCAGTACGTGAGTCCTGAACCAGCATCTGGCGGTCTCAGTGCAGAACGAGCCGCGCTATTAGTAGCCGAAGAGATTAGAGACCTTCTCAGGCAGTACCTACCGACTCATGAAGGATTGTTCAACGCGACCATTTCTATCAGGCGGGTGGGTACCGTAACTGGATTCACCATCCCGCCTGAGCGTCCTGCGACGGCCTATCTTGTCGAGCTTCTGGTACCCAATAAGTCGAAGATCTGTCGCGTGCTGTGTCCTTTTGAGGGCGAACTCGAACTTCTCACCTGCAGGGGTCCTGCAAGAACGTTCAGACGCGTTGAGGTGAGGCTTTGTGTAGAAGAAGCAATGCGGCGCATTAAAGAACCTGGAGTACTCTGGACTTCAAGAAATGAGCCGGCGAAACGAGTTGGGCACTAGATAAGGGCGATCGCGTAAGCGATCGCCCTTTATGCATTCCGGCCTGCTATCATGGGGGCATGCTTATCGTCGGAAACTGGAAAGCGTACGTAGAAACTCTTACTAAGGCCAAGGCCATCATGGCCACTGCAAAGCGTTTGGCAGGGAAGGGATCTCACGAAATTGTGGTAGCACCCCCCGCACCATTCCTTGGGGTGGTGATGTCGGGCAAATCAAAGGTAGGATTTGCCGCCCAAGATCTCTCGCTTACGACCGGCGGCGCAGAAACAGGAGAAGTGACCGCGGCAGCGCTTTCGGGTGCGGGCGTTACCTACGCGATCATTGGGCACTCGGAGCGCCGTGCAAAAGGCGAGACAGACGCGATGATCTCTGAGAAGGTGCGCCACGCACTCGCGCATAAAATCACCCCCATCCTCTGTATTGGTGAACTAACCCGCGATCCGGACGCGCGCTATCTGAAGCGCATTCGCGAAGAAATCAGCACGGTGTTTGCACCTCTCTCTGCGCGGGAGCGCCTCTCTCTGGTGATTGCCTACGAGCCTATCTGGGCAATCGGAAAGTCTGCGGCGGACGCCATCACGCCCATGGACCTTCACGAAATGGTTCTTTATATACGCAAAGTCCTCGGTGACTTCATCCCTGGGAAGGGTCCTACCAAGGTGCGCGTGCTGTATGGCGGTTCCGTTGAACCAGGCAATGCGCGTCTACTCGCATCTGGCTCTGACATCGATGGATTTTTGGTGGGTCGTGCCTCGACTGACCCCACAACTTTTGCTGCGCTCGTGAAGGCGGTCTCCTAACTTTCATTTCGGTCGGGAGTGCGGTATCGTCCGCGCAGATAGGCACATACCCGAGAGGTACTACGGTGGGAAAACCAAGAGTAATTCTCTTCGGCGCAGATGACGACTGGAGTAACTTCTCCGCACACGTGATTGAGAAAAATGACA
>CAYIKA010000008.1:0-4487 GCA_964363905.1 uncultured Candidatus Saccharibacteria bacterium | reverse complement strand
CACGAGCGGTGGACCACTCTTGGTCCACCGCTTTTCTTTTCGCCGCGGTATTATGGGGGGCATGAAAACCCTCCGCGATCTACCCGAACTTAATGATGTGCCGGTGCTCGTACGTGCCGCACTTAACGTCCCGGTCGCGGACGGAAAGGTAGTGAACACGTTTCGACTGCGCGCGGCACTTCCCACGATTGAGTACCTGCGAACACGCGGCGCAAAAATAATTCTGATCGGGCACTTGGGAGACGTTGGCACCGAGACGCTTCGACCCGTGTATGAGGCGATGAAGGAATTTATTCCTCGCATTAGTTTTTGTCCGGTAGCGACCGGCGCTGAGGCGAGAGCGGCAGTGCGCGCACTTTCTCCGGGCGAAGTTTTAATGCTTGAAAATCTTCGTCGCTACACCGGTGAAAAAGACAACGATCCCACATTCGCTTCAGAGCTCGCATCGCTTGCTGATTTGTTTGTGCAGGATTCCTTTGACGTCTGTCATCGCACGCACGCCTCAGTGGTGGGAATTCCCGCGCTCCTTACCTCATATGCCGGACTGCAGCTGGAGATAGAAGTACGAGAACTCGGGAAAGCGCTCGCGCCCGAGCATCCCGCACTCGCAATAATTGGTGGCGCAAAATTTTCTACAAAAGAGCCAGTGCTTAAAAAACTTCTCGCGCTCTACGATCAGGTGTTTGTGGGTGGCGCGCTCGCGAACGATTTTATGAAAGCCAAGGGTCAACCGGTTGGTACCTCGCTCGTCTCCGGTGCAGACCAGGAAGCACTCGCCGCACTCATGCAAAATCCTAAACTCGAACTACCAGAGGATTATGTCGTTGCGCCGATGGGAAGCGAACGAAGCGACGGACACCTCACCGGTATCACCGTTGTGGCACCCGACGAAGCAATTCTTGATGATGGCCCAAAGACGATTGAACATCTCACGGCTCGGGTGCAAGCAGCAAAAGTTGTTCTCTGGAATGGTCCGCTTGGAAATTACGAAAAAGGATTTGTGGAAGGAACCGAAGCGCTTGCACGAGCAATCTCATCATCCGGTGCGCATTCAATTGTGGGCGGGGGTGACACCATTGCCGCTATCGAGAAGCTTGGCGTCTCGGATAAAATTTCATTCATCTCGACCGGCGGCGGCGCGATGCTCGACTTCCTTGCAGAAGGAACACTCCCTGGCATCAAAGCACTCGCCTAGTTTGAAAGCGCGTCTTTAATTTTCGTAGCAACAACCGAGGCTTCGCCTTCGGCATACTCACCTTGCGGGAAGTGAGTGAAGCCGTCACCCGTATGACGCGGAATGAGGTGTACGTGCGTGTGGAACACTATCTGCCCGGCGGCAGACTCATTATTCATCGCAATATTGATACCCTCAGCGTTTACTGCCTTCTGTATGGCCGGTGCGAGTATGCGCACTGTTTCCATCATCGCGTGCCACGAGCGCTCGCTAACATCAAAGATGTTTCGAGAATGGACCTTGGGGATCACCAGGGTGTGGCCTGGATTGTTCGGCGCGATATCAAGGAAGGCGAGCGTGTCCTCGTCCTCATAGACTATTTCTGCAGGTATTTCTCGTGCAATGATTTTTTCGAAGATAGTGGGTTCCATGGAAAGTAGGATACCTCATGCTTCCTCTGATACAATCTGCCCACCATGTTTTCGCTCCATGATCCTATCGACGAAGCGCTGCGCGAAACATTGCGCAGCTACGATGATTTCACGGCAGCACTTCTCGCACGTCGCGGCATAACAACAACTGCTGCAGCAGAAGCTTTTCTCTCACCGTCGTACGACGAACACATCCATGACCCCATGCTCATGGTGGATATGCCGAAGGCGGCGGAGCGTCTCGCACGCGCAATAAGTACGAAAGAAAAAATAACCGTATGGAGTGATTACGATTGTGACGGCATTCCGGGCGGCGTCGTGCTTCACGATTTTTTGAAGAAGGCTGGTGCAGATTTCACAAACTATATTCCGCATCGTCATAACGAAGGATACGGCGTAAGTATTCCGGGTATCGAGAAAATTGCTGCCGCGGGTACGAAACTTGTCGTCACGGTCGACGTGGGCATTGTCGACAATGATGCGGTCGCGCGCGCAAACGAACTTGGTATGGAAGTCATCGTGACTGATCACCATCTTCCATCTGGTGAGTTGCCGCCAGCGTATGCGGTCGTCGATCCGAAAGCGCGTGCTGATGAAACGTATCCTTTCAAGGAGCTGTGCGGTGGCGGCATTGCGTGGAAGCTTGCATGCGCGACGTTGCAACACGGATTTGTGGGACGCGATGCAATTCCGGCGGGGTGGGAGAAGTGGCTTCTCGACATGGCGGGCCTGTCGACGATTGCAGACATGGTGCCGCTCACTGGAGAGAATCGGGTCATCGCAAAATACGGTCTTATGGTGATGCGCAAATCACCACGCATTGGTTTCCAGCGGCTTTGCAAAGTTGCACGCGTGAATCAGAAAAGTATTACCGAGGACGATGTGGGTTTCATGATCGCTCCAAGAGTAAACGCTGCGTCCCGGATGGGGGATCCAAGGGATGCGTTTACACTCTTTACGACTGAAGACGAAAGCGAAGCAGATGAGCTCGCCAAAAAACTCGAAGCCATCAACCGCTCGCGTCGGGCAGTTGCCGGTGCCACAACTAAGGCGGTGCATGAACGCCTTGAGAAACGAAAGCTCGAGGGCGAGCTACCGACGGTGATTGTGATGGGGGATCCGGATTGGCGTCCAGGACTTCTGGGGCTTGTTGCAAACGGCATCGCAGAAGAATACGCGCGGCCGGTATTTCTGTGGGGACGCGAAGGGAACGAGACGCTGAAAGGATCGTGTCGCGCGGGAGGCTCGACGAGTGTCAACGAACTCATGCATGCAGCGGAAGATGCGTTTCTTGAATTCGGCGGGCACGCGGCGTCCGGCGGTTTCTCGATATCAGCTGAGCAGGTGTCACAGCTAGAAGCTCGTCTCGTAGAAGCGCTCGCAACACTTCCGGAAGCCAAAACAAAAGTAGTACGTGCGGATGCGCACCTCATGCTTACCGAAGCGACCACTAAATTTTTATTTGGTCTTGAACGGTTCGCGCCGTTTGGCATGAAAAACGAAAAACCGATCTTTGCGTTCCATGATGTACTGGTGACCGAAGTGTCGTGGTTTGGAAAAGCAGGGGAACATCTTCGACTAAGAATTCTCAGAGACATGTTTGATGACACTACAAGCGAAGCGATTACGTTCTATGCGCGAAGAGAACTCGGCGATCGTTCAACGAGCCTAGAGGAAGGTGCACGTATTCATCTGCTTGCCTACCTCGAACGCGATCAGTTTTCACGCGGCCAGCCTGTCCGTCTGCGTATCCTTGACATTCACACATAAGAGGCGTTTGATGAGTCTAGAAGGAGTGGCTCTCATGCGTACGTTTGTGAATGCTCTAAGGTCGTTCTGCGCACCTGTTTCCGCCGCCTGGCATAGCTGGTTCGACAATCTTCGGTCTTTCGGCGCAAAAGTCGAAGAAACCGAAGAAGACGAGTCGCCGCATCTTGCCGAGCACTGGCAATAACCAAAACCCCCGGAGAAACACATTTGTGTTCCTCCGGGGGTTTTCAGTACTTGCTATACTCCACTCATGCATTTCACGCTCTATGCCGACGGGGGGTCCCGCGGAAACCCTGGACCCGCAGGTGCGGGAGCGGTCGTGTTCGATAATCTCGGGAAGCGCGTGGTGGAGGTGGCGGACTATCTCGGGGTTGCGACCAATAACATTGCGGAGTATGAAGCGGTGATGCGCGGGTTGCGTGCGCTCGCTAATCTCTATCCGGCGGACGTCCTTCTTGCGACACCGCTCACTATCCGCATGGATTCAAAACTCGTCATCGAGCAGCTGAAGGGAAATTACAAGGTGAAGCATCCAAACCTCGTACTGCGTTTTCTTGAACTGAAAAATATTCTTGCGCGTCACTTCCGTGACGTTACCTACGAGCACGTGTATCGCGAAAAGAACAAAGACGCTGACGCGCTCGCAAACCAGGCAATGGACCGAGGGTCCTAAGATCTATGCGTGACACCCTACTTCTGGCAGGGGTGCTGGGATTTACGAGCGGCATTCTTTGCCGCTCGCTTTTTAATATGCCGCTTGAGTTTCTTGCACTCGTTGCCGTGACTGGGAGCGCAGTCGCCCTCATGTATGGTGTGCGGCGTCACCCGGCATATCTCGTACTCGCTATTGTTATAGGAGGGAGTTTTCTTGGAGTGGGCAGAATCATGCTTGCGCCAAGTGTGCCCACGCCGGAAGTGGCAGAGTTATATGGCACGAAGATTGCGGCGGTTGGAAAGGTGATTGCCGACCCTGATATACGCGAGACGACACAGCGGGTCACGGTTGAAATCACTGATGGGATGCCGCACACACGGGTGCTCGTGGTGGTGCCGTTATATCCGTCATACGTCTACGGCCAGACCGTGAGCGTCGAAGGAAAATTTACTGCACC
>CAYIKA010000007.1:0-16511 GCA_964363905.1 uncultured Candidatus Saccharibacteria bacterium | reverse complement strand
AAATGGTCACAGATTAAGAGACAGAAAGGCGTCACCGACGCCGCAAAGAGCCGCACATTCTCTCGCTTCGCGCGCCTTATTACTATTGAAGCCAAGAAGGCTGCTGGAAACCTCTCTTCCCCAGGGCTCGCGACCGCTATCGAGCGCGCCAAGGCCGCGAACATGCCCAAAGACAATATCGAGCGCGCGGTCACCAAGGGTGCGTCCAAAGACGCGGCTGCACTCGAGCAGGTAGTCTATGAATTTTATGGACCAGGCGGTGTGGCGTTTATCGCGGACGCGCTCACCGACAACAAGAACCGCACAACACAGGAAATAAAACATCTGCTTTCTAAGGCCGGCATCGACCTAGGAACCCCTGGAAGTGCTGCGTGGGCATTTACGAAGTCGCCTGATGGGAGCTTCACCCCAAACGAACCTCTCATGGATGTGTCTGAGTCAGATGAATCCGCACTCGGAGCCCTCTTTGAACAATTTGATGAACACGAGGATGTGCAGCGTATTTTTACCAACGCGCGAGGTTACGAATCCTCGAGCGACGAGTAGTCATGCGGGTTCTTGGCGTTGACCCTGGATTTGATCGCCTTGGTCTCGCGGTTATAGAGGGTGACCCATCGCGCCCTACCCATATATGGAGTGAATGTATCCTTCCGCCGAAAGGCACTGCAGACGAACGGCTCGCGGTGGTGTACGCCGCAATAACAGGCGCAATACAGGAATACAGTCCTGACCTAATTGCGCTTGAGACTTTATATTTCAGTACGAATAAGAAAACCGCGATTGGAGTCGCGGAAGCGCGGGGCGCAATCCTCTCTGCAGCAGGCGCTCTTAACCTTCCTGTATCTGAGCACGCACCAGGCACAGTAAAGCTCGCGGTCACGGGCGACGGGCGCGCAGACAAGAAAGCGATAGCCCTCATGGTGCCAAAACTCATACGGCTCCCTATTAAAAAAAGACTGGATGATGAGTTCGATGCGATTGCGGTCGCGATCTGTGCACTGTCCACATCAAGACATCGGTAAGCTTGCAAAGCAGGGCACGTCTATTCACAATAGAGGTGCTTCGCGCCTCTGCGAGCATAATTAATCTTATTTCCAATCATATGGATGAGCTTGAAGATGATGTAGTAGTTCCACCTCTCGATGACGAAGAGGATGAAGACGACGATTTGGTCACTTCCGAGGAGGAAGAGGACGAAGCAGTCTAACGAAGCGCGGCCCAGTACGGGCCGCTTTTGTGATAGCATACCCGGATGAAGAAAGACTCCTGGAAAAAGTGGAAGAAACATTTTGAAAGTCCTCATCCGCTTATGCGCGCCGGCTACATTGTAGCGGGTGTTTTGTTGCTTATTTGCGGCATCGCCATACTCTCCGTCGCGTTCACGCCGATCCCGGATTTGAACTCTTTTGATGCTCGTAAAGTCTCGGAATCGACCAAAATATACGACCGTACGGGCAAGACCGTTCTCTATGATTTGAACCACGACATGCGTCGTAATGTGGTGCCGCTCGAAGATATTTCTCCCCTTCTCCAAGAAGCGACGATCTCTATAGAGGACGATAAGTTCTACACCCATAGCGGAGTGCGCCTCACCTCATTCATTCGTGCTCTTATCGCCGATGTTCAGACCGGCTCCTTTGCGCAGGGAGGGTCCACCATCACCCAGCAGGTGGTTAAAAACACCATCCTCACCGGCAAAAAAACGCCGATTCGAAAGATACAGGAGTGGATTCTTGCCTGGAAGCTTGAAAATAAGTACACCAAGAAAGAAATTCTTGAGTTCTACCTGAACGTTACGCCGTACGGCGGTACCCTCTATGGTGCCGAAGCTGCTAGCCGTAACTTCTTTGGTAAGTCCGCAAAAGACCTCTCGCTCTCAGAAGCAGCGTACCTTGCTGCCCTACCGCAGGCGCCTACCTACTATTCTCCGTACGGCAATAACCGCGCGGCGCTCGATGAACGCAAAAATAAAGTGCTGCTGCGTATGAAGGAGCTTGGGTATATCGACGCTACGCAGTATGACGCGGCGCGCAAAGAAGCTATTACCTTCAGTCGTCAGCAGAATGGTTCGATCTTGGCGCCGCATTTTGTATTCTTTGTGGAGCAATACCTGGAGGAAAAATATGGTGCAGATGTCGTGACCCAGGGACTTTCCATCACCACCACGCTTGATGTTGATCTTCAGTCGGATGCCGAGGAAATAGTGAAGCGTTACGCGCTCTCCAACCAGACTAAGTTCAATGCGGAGAACGCAGCGCTTGTGGCGATTGATCCAAAGACCGGCCAAATCCTTTCGATGGTGGGTTCCCGCGATTACTTCGATCCAGCGATCGATGGTAACTACAACATCGCGCTTGCCCCTCGTCAGCCGGGCTCATCGTTTAAGCCATTTGTGTATGCTGCCGCACTTCTGAAGGGATACACCCCCGAGTCTGTCGTGTTTGATCTTCCTACACAGTTCTCCACGACCTGCGCACCAACAGATGTCTACAACAGTGAAGCACCCTGCTACGCGCCAGGAAACTACGATGATAAGTTCCGCGGTCCTATGACGTTCACGACTGCGCTTGCTCAGTCGATTAACATTCCTGCAGTACAAACGCTCTACCTCGCCGGTATTAAAAACGTGATCACCCTTGCAACCCGTATGGGAATCCAGGGTCTGGGTGATCCTTCTTCCTACGGACTCTCCTTTGCGCTCGGTGCGGCTGAAGTACGTCTTCTCGATCTTACGAGCGCCTACGGAGTGTTTGCAAACGATGGCATCCGTAATGCACCAACGGGCATCCTTGAGGTGCGCGACCGTACCGGTAAAGTGCTCGAGAAATACGAGGATCGTCCTGAGGCAGTGCTTGATTCAGGGGTTGCCCGCCAAATCTCCTCCATGCTCTCAAACAACGAGGCGCGCTTCCCTGAATATCCTGCAAACAACCCACTTCACTTCAATGAGTACGATGTAGCGGCAAAGACCGGTACTACCAACGAATCACGTGACGCATGGACGGTCGGATTTACCCCTTCGGTTGCGGTGGGTGTATGGGCCGGAAACAACGACAATCGTCCGATGGTGAAGGAAATTGCGGGCTACATCGTGGCACCTATGTGGCACGAGTTTATGGGCCGCGCTCTCGCTAAGTACCCGCCCGAAGTATTCAAGGAGCCTCCCGCAATTCCTGATACAGCACCTCCTGCACTCCGTGGTGTCTCACTCGTCCCTCAGCCTGACGGCACGCAGACTGCTCATAGCCTTCTCTACTGGACTGATAGAAACAATCCGCTTGGTCCGCCGCCCGCAAACCCTGCAAGCGACTCACAGTTCCAATATTGGGAATACCCTATCCAGCAGTGGCTCGCCTCAGGAGATGCACTCCCTACAGGAAGTCAGGACACTGAAGCACTCATCGATAAACTTAAAGATCTTCTCCAGCAAGCATCAGACGCGGGAATCAATCCAAACGGCGGTCAATAACAAAAGAGCCTCATATGAGGCTCTTTTGTTATTGATTCATCGGCATTACTAAATACAGAAACGAGGAATCACCTGAGCCGCGCATGACGAGTGCGCGCCCGATACCGCTTGCTGAGAGCGTAATGCTTTCTGAGGGGAAAATAGGAAGTGGTGCTGAGAGATAGCGGTGATTGAAGGAAAGCTCTACTGAGTCTCCCGATACGGCGCCTCCCACCTCTTCTACGGAGTCACCAATGTCTGCGTTTTGTGCAGAGAGACGGATTTTCTTTCCTCCTGCATCAAACGAGAGACGAACTTTCTGAAACGTATCCGAAAACACTGCGGTGCGCTTAAGAGCCGTCTCAAAATCCTTTTTGATAATACTCGCTTCAGAAACAAACGATTTAGGAATGATCTGTGCGTAATCCGGGTAGTTCGCGGCGACGAGACGTGTGGTCACCAGACCATTCTTGAATATAACCACGCACTGATGCTCATCAAGTTCTACTTGAACCTCCTCATTTGGAATAGTTTGGATGATATCGATCGCATTCTTCGAAGGAATAAGGAGTGAAAATGGCGGGAGCGCTCCTCCAAGCGATACTTTCTTCTCTGCTAGACGGAATGAATCCGTTGCAACCGCCTTCAATGTGCCGCCCTCCGCCGAGATAAGTACACTCGAAAGTTCAGGACGTACTGTAGAAGTAGATGCAAAGGGTGCAACCGATGATATGAGTCCTGAGAGAACTGCCCCTGGAAGCGAAAATTTAGCCGTAGGAGCTTCAGGGAGCGGCAGTATAGGGAAATCCTCCGAGGGGAGAGTTTTGAGCGTGCTACGCGCACTTCCTGCGGAAATAGTTACCGTGTCGCCACGATGTTCTACCTTCACCACCCCATTTCCTGAGAGTGAGGAGGTGATGTCACGAAGAACTTGTGCAGGAAGTACCACTACCCCCATGTCTTCAATGGTTCCTTCTACTTTGATATCGATACCTGTCTCGAGATTGGTTGCACGAAGCTTAATGCCATCATCACCTGCTATGAGGGCTATTCCTGCAAGAACAGGTAAGCTTCCCGTTTTTCGTTCAGCGAAACGAGCTACCATCCCCACCGCTTCACTGAATTCTTTTTTATTTAAAGAAATAATCATACGACTACTATTATTAGGGGTGTTGATACCGGGGATAGTGCTTTATATGTTTTAAATACGGGCTGTGATGACGACCCATTCTTGTGGAAGCTGTTGAAAACTAGGGTGGAGAACCTTATTCCGTTGGGGATTACTAATGGGGATTGTGAACCCCTCTTCATTATCCCCGCTATTCTCCCCTTTTGTCCCCAGTGCTTTTCCATACCTTATCCACACTATACCCCGAGAGATATCCCCACACGACTCCCAGTGAGAGGTACACCAAAACCCACCTCAATAGAAGTGGGTAGGATTGAAAGTATGTTTCTCATAGGAATGCACTACTTACACCAGAAGTGTACGAATATCCTGTATCTCTTTTGCGAGCTCAGTGTCATCTACTATCTCGCGCTTTACCTTTTCACAGGAGTGAATGACGGTCGTATGATCGCGTCCTCCTAGTTTTGAACCAATCGTAGGGTACGACACACTGAAATCCTCACGAAGGATGTACATAATCACCTGACGCGGACGTACCACCTCCCTTCTACGCGTCTTTTCATAGATACTCTCTTCATCGATACCATAAAACTCAGCAACCTTAGAGACCACATGCTTCACTGAGACTGTTTTTTGTGGACGTGAGAAGGAGCGTAGTGACTGACGTACCTCCGCAAGATCTGGCGGAACCCCCTTTACTTGGGTATGACAGACAATGGAGTTAATAACTCCTTCAAGTTCGCGAATAGAGCCTGAAATAGAGGTTGAAATGTATTCAACTACTTCGTCCGAAAGCGTCACTCCATGCACTGCAGCCTTCTTACGCACAATTGCCATACGTGATTCCACTTCCGGTTCGCCAATATCAACCGTCATACCACTCTGGAAGCGACCACGGAGCCTGTCTGCGATGTCGGGAATAGCTACGGGCGGACGATCAGACGAGAAAATAATCTGCTTGTTGTTGTCATAGAGCGCATTAAACAAATGGAACAGCTCTTCCTGCATTTTTTCCTTCTTCGAAAGGAATTGCACATCGTCCATGATAAGTAGGTCGTATTGACGATATTTCTCTTTGAATCTGTTTGCGGTGCCTGCCTGAAGCGAATCAGTGTAGTCCGTACCGAATTTTTCAGAAGTGAGATAAAACACTTTCCTCCCTGGGTAAAGCTTTTTGTATTGATTACCAATAGCTTGGATGAGGTGGGTCTTCCCTCTTCCGGTGTCGCCATAGATAAAGAGTGGGTTGTAGGTAATGCCTGGGCGTCGAATGGTCGCTTCTGCAGCAGTGTATGCAAGATCATTGAAGGCACCCACCACAAACGTATCAAACGTGTAACGAGGGTTTAGATTATCGCTTTTATTGATATAGAACTCATTCAGGGGGAGTTCTGGCGTCGGCATAGTCGGACGCTTTTCTACTTTTGGCTTACGGCGATCGTCTTTGACGATCATGTACTCCACATTTCGGTATTCGTAGGAAACCGTACGAATAATCTTGAGTAGAAGCGTGTGGAATTTCTTCAAGTACCAATCGCGGAAGAATTGGCTCGGTACGCCGATAAACACAATGCCGTCCTCTATTTTTACGATCGAGGATTCACGAAACCAGGTATTAAAGTTTGCAGGAGAGATGGAAAGCTCGACCTGAGTGAGAACGTATTCCCAGAGCTCACGGGTGTCGAGTCGATTCATCGTATTCATCGCGAGGTAGTATACCCCGTATAGGGGAAGGTGTGCCAAGCTGGCGGTTTTCTTGCTCCTTAGCCGTCAACCTGGTACTATCCTGTGGATTATGCCAAAGCGCACGTATCAGCCAAAAAAGAGGAAGCGAGCCCGCACGCACGGTTTCCGTGCCCGCACGGCCACCGCTTCGGGTCGTAAGCTTCTGCTTCGCCGCCGCCGCAAGGGTCGCGCTAAGCTGACCGTCTAATGATTCCACGTAAATTGCGCCTATCTCGGGCGCGATTTGCGCCTGCCACTCTAGGAAAACGCGCTACAAGCGCGCATTTTTCCGTTACCTACCGGACCCAGACCAAAGAGGGGGGCTGTGCCATGGTTATCTCAAAAAAGGTAGCAAAACGCTCGGTAGATCGACATCTGCTGAAGCGCCGAGTCATGGAAATACTGCGCCCGTGGTGCTCCCCCACCCACTCTATTATTGTGTTCGCCCGTAGCGGCAGTCCTACCCTCACCTTCCGTGAGTTATCTGCGGAAATAGCTGAGCTGATGGCGAGTACGGTAGGCCAAATTCCACGCGTACGGTAGTCTGTACCTCATGAGTTCATTTTTCCACACCGTCCTCTATATCCCGATCTACAACCTCCTCATATTCCTCGTAGATATCCTTCCGGGGGGTGATATAGGTCTTGCGGTCGTTATTGCGACCGTAATCGTGAAGGTAATCATCATGCCGCTTTCGCTCGCGGCACTGCGCACCCAGCGCGCTATGAAGGCCATGGAGCCTGATATGAAGGCGCTCAAAGAGAAGTACAAGGACAATCAGGAACTTCTCGCCAAAGAAACCTTCGCACTCTATAAGGTGTACGGCGTAAATCCGTTTGCGGGCATCCTCACGCTCTTCATCCAGCTCCCTATCATCCTTACCTTGTTCTGGGTTTTTCACTCAAAGACTCTTCTTACGGTTGATACCAGCCTTCTCTACTCATTTGTTCACGCACCAGCCACTATATCGCCGTATTTCCTCGGTATATTCTTGGTTACCAGTTCAAGCATTGTGCTCGCTATCCTTGCGGCAGCGACTCAATTCGTGCAGGCGTGGTACACCATTCCTATGCCTGCAAAAGCGGACAAGCCAAGCATGTCAGCGGATATGGGTCGGGCCATGGCCCTTCAAATGCGCTACATCCTTCCTCTGTTCATGGGATTCATCGCGTACTCCTCCACCGCGCTCGCGCTCTACTTCATTACCACAAACGTTGTGGGTATTGCTCAGGAATTCTATATACGGCGCGTGCACCCAAAAGCAAAAGTTAGCTAAGGTATGAGATAAAGAAAAACCCCGCTCAAGCGGGGTTTTTCTTTATAGATCATAGGACCAGAGTGATCCGTCTCGTTTGTTGAGAAAGATAAGCACATCACTCGTGCTATCGAGGGTGAGGGATTCCATATCCATACCCTGATCCGTGAGCTGCATAGGGTCAAATACGAGGCTCGCGACGCGCGTGGAGAGGTCGATGCGCCAAATGCGGTCAGTGAACAGTCGTGAGCCCTGGTACCACTCATCAGGGAGAGTTCCACCGAGTGTTGTGGGCACTGCACAGTAGAGCATGGCGCCTGTCTTGGTCCACACACACTTCTCGGTGAGGGTTACGAGCGGAAGCGGGACACTCGTGCGGGTCGTGGTGTCGAGCACCTGCATGTAGAGTTTGGTGCGATCGGTGTAGCTGTAGAGGACCTGGGTACCTGAAGGGCTTGGAAGTGTGGTCAGACCGCGCAGGGGTCCCAGAAGGCGCGTAAAGCTACCACCAGCATCTACCTGGAAGGCGTAGCCATCAAGGTTTGCACTTGCTTTTGTTGTGGCGAGGTAGCGGGATCCTGCAAACGCAACACGAAGCGAGGAAAGCGCCGAGGTGAACAGAGTTTTTCCCCCAGTGCCGGACGCTCCTGAAATCTGCGCGACCGAACCACTGCCCGAAGAAAGAAGCGAGAGTACACTCGAGCTTGCGACGGTCACCTGCGTAAGGTTCTGTTCAAGGAAGTAACCTCCCTCCCCTGCCGCCGGAAGCATATAAGTACTTATGTGCTCGTCTCCTGTGGTGTCTTTCTCAATGAAGCGCAGGAATGCGCGAGAACCGTCTGCAGTCCACGCAGCTTCCTGCACACCAGGAAGTGTTTTATTTGAAATACGGACCGAACTACGGTCGTGTACACGGAAGCTATAGAGATTGCCGCTGGCGCGTTCGATGTAACGCACCTCAACGTCTGCAGGAGTTCCTACAGGGCTCGTACTCGATGCGGTAGTCGTGGCAGAACCCTTGGGTACTACTGGGGGGATATAGAGCGCGATCATACCCTTTGCGACCGGGCCATCAGCAAGCTTCAAAAGTCGGGGAGCGATTACTTCACCTGCGCCTTCTACCGGTACGCCGGTGTCAGGCACCGGAGCGAGCGAGCCGGGGTCACGATTCCCTGCTGAGCCAAATGGGTTACCCACCACGAGTCCTGGAGTAGAGCGGGCAAAGAAGTAGTATCCGACCGCAGCGAGACCAAGGAGGACGATGACTACGGCGATGATTATAAGAAGTCGACGATTCATAGTTATTTGGCTTTGCAGGTGCAGTACGGAATAGAATCACCACTCCTTAGTTGTCGATCGACACTGCACTCGACGGTGGCGGATATCTGATAGCTACAGCAGGTCTCCTGGTTTCCAGTGATGCTAATTACCTGACCATCCTGTATCTGTGTGCAGGCAGGGTTGGGGGTGTACGCACCTCCATTAGTGTTTGGAATGATTGAAGGAGGTGCGGTTGCTCCACCTTTGAAACTATCGACAATTTGGGCACCTCCCGTTTGTGTTCCTGACGAGGTGGAGCTAGGTTGACGACATATGTAGACGGCAGTTCCGGTGCAGGTCCCACCATTTTGAATAGGAACCACCTCAGTGCTTCCACTGGCCTGGCAAGCAGGAACGATGTATCCACCCTGACTGGCACACTTCTTGAGTGCATTTGAGTACGACAGACTTGAATCGGTCCAAAGAATGTTGGCTCCTGGAACCGCCCCGGTCGTCCCTGTTGTAGTGTTTTGAATATTAAGACTATCAATGCCATTTATTTTCAAGCTCAGGATGTCCGGATTGATGATGGAGAACACAATGGTCGGTGCAAGTACGAGCAAAAGTCCGAGGAACGTGTCTCGAATGAGTCCGCGCGCCTCCCCTATCTTCTCGTGACTCCCTGCGGCGGTCATCCAGGTAAGGCCTGCACGGATGAGCTGGAGTACACCAATAACGGCAGCGAGGCCGATACAAATTTTGTAAACACTATTCAAGAAGTTTGGCAGATCAGCCGCATTGCCTGCGAATTTGAGTGCGGGAATATTCGTGAGCGGTACAAACCCCTGTGTCTCAGTTGCGGCAAGCACGAACGCCGGCAGAAGTAGAAATCCGAGAAGCAGAAGTGCGTTAAATATTTTTTTCATAGGTTATAAGCCAAATATGCCGAGTCCTCCCCCGCTACTAAACTGTATTGAAATACGTGCGTCCCCGGTCTGGTGCGTGGTGGGCTGCTTTGCGGATACGGACAGTGCCGCAGTCCCTCCACCTGTTCCAGTAGAACGCAGGGTAATGTCCTTCTCTCCTCCTGACGGCGCGCCATTCACCGACCAGGTAAGTGCGGGCGCGGAAGAGAAGAAATACGGCACGGCACGGTACGTCTCCTCTTCGCCCTCCATAGGAAGCGTTCCCGAAAGTGCATGATCAAATAGTGGACCGAGAAGTGGATCGTTCTGATAGATACGCACCACTGGGTCAATAGGCGACACCGTTGTCTGTGCCTGTGCTACGTAAGAACTGTCTGCGCTTGCGACCGTGAGGGTAACCGTAGTGTCGCGGTAGCGAACAGGAGCGGTTGCGGTGAGTACTGACTTACCGATTCCCGACTGCGCCTCAAGGAGGCGGTCATCTACCTTCCAGGTGTAGATAAGGTTTTCAGGTGCGACGCGGGCGCCTGTTGTGGTGCGGATGTCCGGAAGCGCCACAATCCGCAAGCGTCCCTCGGAACCTACGGGAGTACCGCCCTGATAGAAGGGGTGTGCAGTAGTAGAAGGCTCAATAATAAGAGCAATGTCCGCAGGGCGAACGGTCATTTGCTTTGAATAGGTCCTCCCTGCTGTCACGGCAGTGACGGTAATAGTAGTGACACTGCCCGGACCACCGAGCTGTACATTTGCGCGCTCAGCACCCGATCCTTTATGGATCACCTTTCCGTTAGCAGAAATAGTCACCGTGCTCGCGGAGAGGTCGATGATCGTACTGGCTGGAATGATGGTGATGGTCTGGTACGGCTTTGGATACGTAGGACTGATAGAAACGGTGAGCGGCTCAGCGCCAACTTGCTGTGCGTGTACGGGAACGAAAGCAAAAAGCGTGAAAAAAAGTATGAGCGGGAGAAGCCGGAACATGTGGCTAGTATACCGCCTCATTGGCTATACGTTTTATACAAACCTGGGTATTTATGCTGCTTCACGCTCTGATTCCGCATTATCATTTGCCGCCTGTGCTTTTTCAGCGCGCCGCGCGCGGATGTTGGCCAGGTTCGCCACCTGCGCATCTTTGCCGGTAGGTACTAAGGCAGTCCCCTTCTTCGCTGCCATTTCGTCTACTTCTTTGTTGTGTTGCAGAACGAGCATGATCACCCCTATGGTGAGTCCCGGAAGTGCGTCAATAAACGGTATTAACTCACTTATGAATGAGACGCCTGCTATCGCAAGCTTCTTACCACCCTTTGCATCAAAGTAACTAACTCCAAGGAGCGCAAACCAGATAAAGAAAACTATCCATGCGAGCATGGCGACGAACATCGAAACAAAACTACCGATGACGGTGAGGGTAAGAAAGAATTGAATAACATCGAGCACGAGCGCGAGGCCTGCCATGAGGCCGAGCGTCATCGGTCCGATCTTCTGGGGGGTCATGGGCGTCGCTGCGTTACAGTGTCCGCAGCCATTTCTTTGCGCTGCTTTTCCTGTTTAATCGCGAGCAACTGCGAAGGATCCGAAGTAATGATCTGATCTTCGGTGTAGGACGCAACAATTTTGATTGCCACATGCTTAAGACCTGCAAAGAAGAGCCCCTCCCCCACTCCTGACTCAAGGAGAAGGTATTTTTCTTCATCCGTAAGATTAAATGTTTGCTGTAGCACATCAATCGTAGTCGGCGATTGCTTCAAGAGAAGCTGAAGACTGGAGTTTGTGAGAATCGGGCGCCCATACGGAGAGCGAAGGAAGTCCTCCACGTCCTGGGTAATGGTAGCGAGTCCAAGGAAGTACTTACGACCGCGCTTGGCGAGACTGTAGAGGAAGGATGCGGTGTCTTCTGACTTCATCATCCACCACGCCTCATCGATCACCAGGAGACGCTTCTTGAGTTCATGACGCACCGCGTTCCAGATGAAGTGCGTGATGATATACATTGCGACCGGCTTCAGTTCGTCCTCCATGTCACGCACAGAAAACACAATGAATTGCTTATTAATATCGATGTTGGTCGGCTGGTTGATGAACCCTGACCAGGTGCCGTGGGTGTATTTGGACAGACGAGTGACCAAGGACTCAGAACCCTCCATGCCCGAAAGCACGTTTTCAAAGTCAGAAAGAAGCGGTGGCTCCTGTCCAGTGAAATCATTTTCACCCGTAATGTCTTTGAGCGCATAGGTTTCGGTAATCGCGCGATCGATAATGGCGTCCTCTTCAGGCGATAGACCGCCGAGCATAATACGGAAGAGGCCCACGAGCGTGATGATGTTGGAGCGGAGAATGTCCGAAGGCTCCTCGTCTTCTTTGACTGGCGGCAGATCAAACGGATTGATGTGGTGCTCAGAGGAGAGCGAAATATTGAAAGTGCGTCCGCCAGTGGCTTCTGCAAGGTATTCATACTCACGCTCAGGATCGATAACAATCACATCGGTGTCGAACATCAGGGAGCGGAGGATTTCGAGCTTCACCGCGTAGGACTTACCTGAACCTGACTTTGCGAACACCACCGAGTTGTAGTTCTCAAGCGAGAAGCGATCAAAGAGAATCAACGATGCGTTGTGGCGATTGATGCCAAAGAGAATGCCGCGATCGCTCGTAAGATCGAACGATACGAAGGGGAATATCGAGGAAAGAGGCGACGAGTTTAGCTTCGTGTTCACGCCGAGCTGATCAAGAGCAAGTGGAAGTGTAGAGCGGAACCCCTGTTCCTGCTGGAACAGCGCCGGCTTGGTGTAGACCAATTTCGCATCAAGAATGCCGCGCACCTCCCCTTCTACCTTATCGAGCTCCTCCTTGGTATCGCCGTAGAGAGTCAGATAGAGTCCCACATCAAACAAGTGCTCCTGTGACTGCTGCAGCTGATCGCGCAGTGTCTCCAAGTCTTGGTACGCCGTATCGAGCATCGGGTCACGGACGAGTCCCTTTGATTCGCGGTCAGAAATCTGGCTTTCTACCTCAGCAACTTTGCGCTGAAATCCACGGAGCGCCTGCCCGGTCTCGAGCGGATGAATGAAAATGCCGACATCAAACACACGATCAAGGTTCACGATTGGCATGAACCAACCGTCCGCAAGGAAGCGTGGGTACGAAATGGTGTAGAACGAGCGTGAAAACTTCTCACCGAGTTCAAGTTCGCGTGCGCCAACCTTAAGCGCTGCAGGCGCAATGGCGTCTGCAAGCTCGAGCGTGCCCTCGCGATAAATATCAGCAGGAAGAACCGGCGTTATGTCGGTCGATTCGTCTTTCTTGCCGCGGTTGAGGAAATCGAGAAGTGCCATATTAGTTGGTGAGTTTTATAGGACTCTCAGTCTCGCTTGGATTAAAGGAGCGGTACAAGAGTTCGATTATTTCCTCAGTACCAAGCGGTACGGCGCGTATACCGGCGCTCCCAAGCCCTCCTACGACGAGCGACATGCGCTGCTCGAGTTGTATGCGGTGCTCATCGAAATTGTCAGAGGTGCCAACGGGTGCGGCAGTCTGCTTCTGAGGCCCAACGTTTTTCAAGAAGTTCAAAGAGTTTGTCACCTCGCTCGCGATCGCGGGTGTGTACGGTACAACGACATAGAACAATTTCGTCATGATGTCGGTCGTATCCATGAAATTGCGAATAAAGTTTATGTATTCGCGCAGCTGCAGACGCATAAGTTCGGTCTGCTGCCCTTCCATGCGGGTCTCAAGAAGCGCGAGGTAGGGACGAATGTCCATCTTGCGGGAGTGCACAATGATTTCGACGGAGAAATCGAGGGTGTTTACGAACGTCTGAAACCCGCCAATGATGCCGCGCTGCTCAGTCTCTGATTTGAGTGAGAAGTTGGTCGATGAACACATGAGAATGCCACGGTAGCCGTCCTCTTTAAGGATGACCACGCCGTTACGGATCTCCTGAACAGGCACAAATGACTGTGTGGGTCGTGGAGGCGCCATGTCTACGAAGCCTCAGGGGGCTGGTTATCCTTAATATCAAGCGACCAAGCGAGTTCCTGTAGGCGACCGCGGGACATGCCAAGTTTTTGACGCGCTGGTTCCTCGACCGGGGTCATGGATACTTCGGGAGTGCGCGACACCGCTTTCGGCTCCTTTTTCCAGAGGTAGAGGCGGTCACCAATGTAGTATTTAAAACCTGCTTCGAGAATATCGACAAAGTTTTTATTGTTTACTTTGTAGAATGCGAGCGCACCAGAAAGTGCGACGACGGGAATAGAAAGGAGAATGCCCAGGTAAAGAGGAAGATACAGAATGAGAACAGCGGTCAGTCCCCCGCCACCCGCAAGATAGATGAATTGCTTGAGCGTGAGCGGCCCAATAATTTTATCTTCAACTTCGACGAACTGCGGTACCTGATATTCCATCAAGAGTAGTATAGCAAGTCAGTTCTGCTATGCGCACAAAATATTCTTACTAGTGGTGACCGCCCCCGCCAGAAGCCTTTGCACCTCCCCCTCCACCCTTACCCATCATTTCCGGAGCACGTCCAACTGCTTTCAAGCCCATACGCATGATGAATCCAAATATCCAGAATGGAGTAAAAGACCAGTGATGCAGAGGTCCTCCATGGTGTCCATGACCATGGCCTCCGTCATGGTCACTTGCGTGTTGTGCGGATTCTTGAACACTATCAGATGAATTCGCATGAGCACGTTCCTTAAGACGCTGCTGTACTTCCTCAGTAGCGTGAACATCTTCGGGAGTTTGGGATACAACAACCGCTTCTGCTGAAACCGGTTCGTGTTCGTGTGATTCTGCAGAGTCCCTAGGTGTATGAGGTGGGTGTTCTGGGCTTGTTGGGGGGTGTTCAGACATATATATAGAGTACCAAATACTCGAGTGGATTACTCTACCGTTTCTCTATAGGGATCAATACCGTACTGCTTCAAACTATTTCGCACTGCGGTTTCAGTAGCGGTGGGAGCGGCAGGCATAGCGTTTTCTGGAGCAGGTGCAAAAAGCGGGTGTGCGGCTTCCGGTGCGATCGGTGCGGAGTGTACTACTGGTGTCGCAGGCATCGGAGCAGACACTGCAGCGGATGGAGGAAACATGGCGGGTGCTTGTGTTGGGGTGCCTGGCATAGAAACCGGAACGCTCGCGGGCATTACGGGTGGCTCAGGATGCGCAACACGGTACGGATCCACTCCATCTTTGAGTGCGCGCATATCGCCCGCCATAGTGCGTGTTGCATGCAGGTGCTCGTCGGTCAGTGTAGCGCTAGAGGGAGTAGGTACTTCAGTTGAAATACGAATTGGTTGAGGAGTCGAAGTAGGTGTCTGGGTGTGGACGATAGGTTCCTGACCCGGAAGTACGGGAGGAGGAAGCACTACCTTTGGAGTAGCGACGGGCTCTACGGAATTAAATACGGAAGTCGGAGGCGGTACAGGTTTTGGCGCCGGTGCTGGAGTAGAGGGTGGCACAAATACAGCTGTTTCTGGCGGCTTTGCAATCGGAGGAATGGAAATACCATGCGCTGCTTGCACCTCAGGTGGGGGCGGAGGTCCAACTGCAATCAAATTAATGAGACGTTTCTCGCGAATAGGCGCCGCTGGGTGCGCAGCAAGCAGGTGCTCAGGTTCGTGTTCTGGGGTGGTGGGCGCAGTGTGCCCAACGCCAGGACGCGATGTAGATGGATTCATTGGTGCGGTTGGTGGGCGCATGGCAGAAAGCACGACCGGCTTTGCGACTGGCTGAGATTGGGGTACCGCAGGACGTGATGTGGGTGTCCCCTCTCTTCCCCCTTCACGCACCTTCTTCTGGAGCACGGTGAAAAGGTTTTGATTCAGATCGTTTATGATCACTTTCTTTTTCTCCTCGGAAATTCCAAGGCTCGAGAGCTCATCAGGAAGTTTTGCGGGAGGGACGAGACCGATGACTACATTGCGCACCAGCTCCGCGAGTGAGCCGATGACATCAATATGGAGCTGCTGGCTTTTTCCGAGCGCACTCACCACCTGAGCCACGAGGCCATCCATGATGGCGTCCTGTATGACCATGGGTGCTCGATCAAATGCCGCATCTACCTGGGAGTCAGTGAATGTGGTCATGTGACTTTGTAGTACGCACCTAATCTTTCCTTACCACCCTTAGGAAGAGCTTCCCAGTACGATACAAAATCTGCATCAGGAGCTGCTCCGGACGAAAGCCTACTCTTTATATGTGTACCAATTTCCGCTCTCTCAGCCTCAGTAAGGTTGTCTTCGCGGCGAATAGCTTCGAAGTCTGCGGGGTTGAGACGACTGTATACCTCACGCTTAGCGATTACATCCGCGTCGAGTTTCTTGCGTTTTTCGGCGTTCATGCCGGCAAGAGTGCGGTCGAGACGTGTCGTCATAGCGCCCGCAGCTGCCCCGCGACGGGTATCGCGAACCTGGGTGGTGTCAAAGCGCGCTCCCCTATCCTTCTGAATGGACGTCTGTTGAGCAGTCGTAAGAGAGGTGCTCTTCTTGAGCCCATCGAACTGATCATCTGTAAGGAGTGAAGCGAATTCTTGCTTATCGGCATCGCTAAGTTTCCCGTAACTAGGCGAATTGAGGAATTGCTGAAGGTCCTTGGTCGACCACTTACGAATCGCTGACGCATCAGAGCCGGAAATTTGCGTAGGAAGTGCAGAGTAGCGACCGTCGCGGAGTTTGCCTTTCTCAGCATCATTCAACTTATCGCTCTTCATGAGATTCTCGAACTGATCTGCAGAAAGGTTCTGACTGAGAAGTGTCACCCCTTCCTTGA
>CAYIKA010000006.1:10947-19822 GCA_964363905.1 uncultured Candidatus Saccharibacteria bacterium | reverse complement strand
TGGCTATCATAAGGGAAGCCACCATAAGACCGATAAGTACCCCGAAGACCACCACAATCTGCGGCGAAAGATCCCCTCCATTTATAAGTGCGGCAGCGAGCGTGCCGCCCGACTCCCCTCCCCCAATCTGTCCCCCCGTAAGGCCGCTACCAACTTTGAGGCTAATAAGAATAAGAAGAAGGTACACGGGCGCGAAGAACGATTGTGAAAAGAGTGTCTTCCACCAATCGCGTGCAAGGTGCTGCAACTGAGGTATTGCCATGCCGGCAAATCCGATTGGCGAGGTAATCATAAGGAACATAAGCACAATCGCGCGTGTCAGAAGCATGATTGCGCCCGCAAGGAGCACCACTCCCGTGATGGTTACGAATATCGCGAGACCAATGAAGACCGGAGCCTGCTGCTGAGGATTTTGAGCAAACTGTGAAAAAGTATCTCCTGCCTTCCATATGCCGCCGGTGCCGGAGAGCTGCAGAACCTTTCCGGCGATACCCACGTTTGAACAATCAGCACCGCTACTTGCTTCCTGGGACGTACAATTGAGGCCTGCCTGGGCAGTGAAGACTGACGCAATGCCGTTTGAAGCATCGATGATTATTTGGGATGCAAAGAGACTGAAGTTCAAAAGTACGGCAAAAATAATGAGGCGCGGAAGTGCTTTGCGCGCACTGAACTCATCCATGCTGTGCGTATTGAGAATGGTCGCAAGGCCCATAAAGATGAATCCGAACAGGAGAATAATGTTGCCGATATCACGCATGATTCCCCACGAGAGAAGCATGGCGTCCGACGTGCCAAAGTAGCTTCCGAATTCGAAGACCGTACGAATAACTATCCAGTTGAAGAATCCACCAATGAGCCAGAGAACAAATGACGCAATAATGAGAATTACGTAGGCAATCGTTCCGATAATGCCTGCCATAGTGTTCTTGAGCGCGGCAACGATTATGTCGCCGACATTCGTATTCATTGCCGCATCTGGTTTTGTCTCCGTTTTTACGTTCCCTGCAGTATCTACGGTTGTGGTTGTCGTATCACCACTCGCGTTGGTGGTATTGGTGGTACCCACACTTCCATTTGATGAGGCACAAGTAGTACCTCCCGTCTTTACGTTCTGGCTTCCAACCGAGCCATCAGGACAGGTAAAGGGTACGCTCTGCGCACTTACCGTAAATGGCGTGAAGAACCCTGCGCAAAGCGATAGCAACACTGCGCCGATCATGAATCCGCGCGCCGCAACCCCCTGCTCTTTTCGGTGTCCGTGTGAGAGAGCTGTCATGTACTAGTTACAACTACTTACCTGCGTGAGCTGGACGTAGAGCGAGTTACCCGAATCGGCCGCACTCAACTGTGCCTGCGTAACCTCCTGCTGTGTTGGAGCTGCGTACCCATATGCGGTCGAAGACTGACCGGCACTATCGAGAATTGAAAGTGCGTTTGAGGCCTTCGCAAGCGCGCCGGTCGCGCTGTTGGCCGCGCTCTGCGCCAGACTCGACGTGGAGCAGCGAGAAATAGCATCCTCAGCAACGGTTGAAATCTTTTGCCAGTTCGCCTGATAGCCGAGAAGCTGGGCTTCAGTCACCGTGCTCTGCTGGGAGCTACCAGTTGTGCTCTGCTGGGTCGCTGCCTGATCAATATACGGGCGTCCTCCACCGGACGATGGTGCGGATACCCCAATGAGACCACCGGAGCCGAGTACCTTTGTAGTGAGCTGGGTGAAGAGTGCACCAAGCACCTCATCAATCTCGTCAGCCGTAACGAGTGAGTCCTGCGACGCGCCCAGCGATTGATTAAGGCGTGCGGCAATCACCGTACCGGGGGTTTTAATAGTTTCCTGAAGACAGGTGTCGGTTTCGGCAAGTGCGACTGCGTCAGAACCATCAATATCGTCCGTACAGTCACGGAATCCCATGAAGCCCTGACCCCAGTTAAGTTCGGTCACACGCCTCGTGCCCGCAGTTGCAAGGCGACGATCGAGTTCTCCTGCAGCAAGCTGGTAGGCACCGTACGGATTATTCTGTTGATTTACGATCGTAGAGAAGAAGGCACTGAATCCGCCCTGGCTGAAATCACCATTCAAAAATGCGGTTGGGTCGCTCGAGTACTGATCGAGCGTAAACGGATTCTGTACATAGAATTGCCCGCCGGTAGAAAGGTAGTAGCCGGTGCGTACGGCGGTGGCAATCTCGTCGCCATACGGAGAATTGATAATGTTGCCCGCAAGCTCGTCGAAGAATTGTCCCGCAACCGCATCACTCACCTTCAGAAGGTTTGCGCGCAAATCGGTCACGAATGCAGGTGAGCCCTGGAATCCGGAGTTGATCCAATTCACCGTGCTCTTGGTAAGTGATGCGATCGCTGCTTTAGCGACTATCCAAGCAATAGGATCGAGTACGAATTCTTTGGTGTTAAGACCTACTGAGGCGATAGCCGTTGCCGTCGTTTGGATGAGGTTGGTTGGGTCAAGCACAATGTCGCCGATGCCAAAGACTGCGTGGGCAGGACGCGGTGCAAGTGCCGCGGCACCGGGTGCCACGATGGCGACCAGAAGTACCAAAGTAAGGAGACGCTTAGTTACGATGGAGGTCATGGCTTTGTGGTTACCTTCTGAATAGCCGTGATCGAGGTATCAGCGGTGCGTGCGATGAAAAAACCTGGCTGCCCTTCTACGAACGACACGCCTGCGTTCTTAAAGATTGGTGAGAGCTGGCCAAATGCCGCGACCATATTCTTAGAATGGGTGTCGTAGGCCCCAATACCGACAAGTGCGCGGATAGGGTCTTCCTGCATGGAGGCCATGTTCCCCACTGTGCGGCTCATATGCATGAGTGAATTCGCAATCGCAAGATGTGTACCTGCAGCTTCAGGAGGAACAGGAACTTTTATCACTGCGTTGGCAATATTTTTGTACGCGGTACTGATGCTCTTCAATTGTTTGAACGTCTCTTTGTCGCTCTTGTTTACGGCCTCTTCAAAATACGTGAGGGCATCTTTGTCTGCAGCAACCGTGTTGTTTGCAAACGCCACTTCAAGCGCGGCAGCGTACGTAGTAAGTGCATCCTTGCCTCCCGTAGTTACGCGCACATTGCTACTGGTGAATGCGTCTGGGTCGGTGCTCGTGGCAGAAAGTTCGGCGACTGCTGAATTCACGAAGGTGAGAATTTCTTCTTGAGTGGGTGGCTTGGTGCCACGGGTAGAAAGATACTGCGCCATGAATCGCTTCGAAAATTCTTCGGTCAGTGATCCTGCGGCAGGAGTGGTGCCGGGGAAGCTGCCGTTGTCCTTAGGAAGTTTTGAGGCGAGAGATTGTGGAGTGAGGAGACCTTGGGCAACTGCTTCCCCGTCCTTGATACCTACCTTAAATGATTCAGGGTTTGTAGGATCAGTGTTATAGAGTGCTTCTTGCCAATCAGGAAGACCATCGGCGTCAGTATCTTTTGCGGCGTATGCCTTCAGAAGCTCCTCTGAAGTTTTTGCATCAACGCGAGTAGTGAAAAATGGATTGGGACCCGAGAGAATGTACGCAGTGCCCACGAGCAAAACCGCCACTACTGACGCAATCACCATCGGGACGGTACGGTTCGAAGTAACCACGGTACGTTGAAATTATCGTAGCACGCAAACGCGCACTCGTTCAGCAAGCTTTCACCAAATGTGCATTAGTGCGAAAGATTTTGCGCGAGTGCGTGCCACGCATCTACCGAAAGTTCCTCGGCGCGGATGTCAATCCGCATGCCTGCAGAAGTTAGTGCGGCAAGTATGCGCTCGCGGGGCGCGAGAGTCTCAAGGTTTTTGGCGAGCTGTTTACGTTTGTGGGCGTAGCCCGTGCGCAAAATACTGAAAAACCATTCTTCCTCGGCGGGGGTGCTAAACCTGCTCCCGGAGATGTCCTTTATATGGAGTACCGCCGAATCCACGGTCGGCGCAGGCATAAAAGCCCCCCTAGGTACCGTAAATGCGTACCGCGGGGTGCCGTATGCTTTCACTGCTATAGAAAGGAGACTTTCCTTCTCGCTGCGTGCAATACGCTCCGCGACCTCTTTTTGCACCAAAAACGTCATAGTTTGGGGCTTATGGCTGTGCGAAAGGAAGGTGCGGATGAGTTCTCCGGTGATGTAATACGGGATATTGGCGACCAGGTGATAGGTCCCAGGGAGCTCGGTAGCGTCAAAGGCGCGGATGTCCGCATGTACCAACTCAAGCTTTTTGGCCGCAATTTCAGGCGCAAAGGTCGTTTCAAGCTCCGGAATGAGCCGGTCGTCAGCCTCGACTGCTATCACCTTCCCCGCTTTCGCGAGGAGTGCGCGGGTGAGCATGCCGGTCCCAGGCCCTATTTCAAGCACGGTTACCCCTGCCGGGAGCTCGGCCGCCTCCACAATCCGCTCAGCAGTCTGACGATGCATCAGGAAGTTCTGCCCCAGCGATTTTTTGGCGAATAGGGCCATACCTATATATGGATGACGCGCTCGTCGTCGTACTCCCCCGCTACCGGCGAAATGAGACCCTCGTCGATGTCATAGAGGAACGCCGAGGGCTCTGCGGCATAGTCCGTTCCATAGATGCGGCGAACGCGCGCCATGGTGAGATTCAATCGCTTACGTGCGCGGGTGACCGCCACATAGAACAGTCTGCGCTCTTCTTCTTGATCGCGATCCTGTTCTTCGCCCATGCCCTCATGCGGAAATAATCCTTGCTCAAGTCCGGTGACAAACACGGTATCAAACTCAAGACCCTTTGCAGCGTGCACGGTCATGAGGGTCACGCCCTTCTTTTCTGGTTTGCGATCAAGCTCATCCTGGTCACCGGCAAGTGCGGTGTCGGCGAGAAATGCCGCAACACCTTCTTCGCCCGGCAGACCGTCGTAGCGGCTCGCAAGCGTCGCAAGCTCCTTTACGTTTTCGAGGCGTTCTTTGTCTTCGTCACTTCCCTTCGAAAGCGCATCGGCAAGTCCGCTCTTTTCAATGACTGAACGCACGAATACGGAAGGAAGAACCACCTTCAGTTTTTCGTTTAAGGATGCAACGAGCGCTTCAAACGCTTCTACTTTGGTGCGTTCACCAGGTTTGAGTGCGTCACGATTGCCTGCGGCAAGTTTGCCCAAGGTAACTTTTCCGATGCCACGCGGTGGCGCTTGTACCGCGCGCATACGATCGACTTCGCGTGTGGGTTCAAGCGCGAGTCGTACCCACGCAAGCACATCCTTGATTTCCTTGCGGTCCAAAAACCGCGTACCTAAGAGGCGGTACGGAATTCCTTCTGAAAGAAATGCTTCTTCAAGTGCACGCGATTGGAAATTCGTGCGATACAGCACGGCAATATTTTCTGCCTCAGTGCCCTTAACCATTTCACTTCTTGCTTGGCGCGCAATCCAACGCGCTTCGCTTTCTGCAGTGTCAGCAACATAAAACCGTATCGGCTCCCCGTCATCGTTATCGGTGACCGCAACTTTTTCTTTGCGGTTTTTATTCTTCTCAATGATCTGATTTGCGGCGTCGACAATGGTTTTCGTTGAGCGATAGTTGTGCGCCAGGATAATAGTTTTCGCACCCGGATACGTCGTATCAAATGCGAGCAAGTTTTCAATCGTTGCACCGCGCCAGGTGTAAATAGTTTGATCGATGTCCCCCACCACAAACAAATTGCCGTGGCGTTTCGCGAGCATGTTGGCGAGGCGTCCCTGAAGCGCGTTCGTGTCCTGATACTCGTCCACATGTACGTGCGAGAACAGTTCTTCGGCAAGCGCACGAATGTCGTCGTGCTCTGCAAGCAGTCGCACCGGCAGTGAAATCAAATCATCGAAATCAAGTGCCTTCTCGCGGGTCAGGGTCGCATCGTATTTGTCCCACACTTCCGCGGTGATGCGTGCACGGAATCCATCACGGCCGTGGCGCTCACGAAACCATTCCTTGCTATGCCCCTCCCCTTTCTCTTTTGAGATGCGTGAGAGAATCGCACGTGGTGGCACTTCCTTAGGGTCCACATCGAGCGCTTTGAGCGCTTCTTTGATGGCACGCTCCGAGTCGTCGCGGTCATAGACGCTGAAATAGCGTGGCACTCCGATGCGGGAGCCATAGCGCTGGAGTAGTTCGCGGCCGAGTCCGTGAAAAGTAACCACCAAAGGCAGGGTGCCGCCCGAAAGCTGTACGGCAAGACGTTCGCGCATCTCCCGGGCGGCCTTGTTGGTGAAGGTAACGGCGAGGATGCGTTCGGGCGGTATGCCCTGGCGAATGAGGTGGTAGATGCGGGTCGTGAGCACGCGGGTTTTGCCGGACCCTGCTCCTGCTAGCACAGAAATGGGGCCGTCGGTCGAGAGGACGGCCTCTTTTTGTGCATCGTTAAGCCCTTCAAGGTACTGCATGTGTATGAAATATAACGCGAAAGCCCAAAAGCTCCTTGTGGGTGACACAAAAACTTGACGGAAGTCCATTTCCCTGGCTCTACACACCCACCGAAAGTCAATATTGACCCCTCCTATGGGGCGTTTATACTTACTTCATCGAGTGAATGACTGTACGCAAGAATGGCTTATATAGCTTGTATATAAGCCGTTTTGTATTCTGAAGAAACGCTGAAGATCCCCTGTTTCCCTTATTTCAAACCCCAAAAATCCTTCCGACTCACAGACCGTAGTTCAGGGTCGGAACGCATACCGGACGGGAGCCGCTTATCTCGCGGCAGCCCTTATCCTAAGTCTCCTTGTGGTACTTCTTCCCCGCGTCGCGGGAGCTTTCTGGCCGTTCACTGTTTCTAAGGCTCAGGTCTCAGATGCACAGCCACACGACAGCAGCATGGCCCTTCTTGATGGCGCAACCAACGCCGATCCGAACCCAGAAAAGGGCGGAACGGAGCTTCAGACCACGGGCGACACGGCCCTGATGGCAAACGTGGGTCCTGATGGCTCGGTCGCGGAAAGCGGCCACGCATCGACCCAAAGTGGCGAAATTACTACCTATACGGTGAAAGAGGGCGACAACCTTTCCGTTATTGCCTCTAAGTTCGGCGTTTCAGTAAATACCATCCTTTGGGCAAACAACGTCGCCAAGGCAAGCACTATTAAGGCCGGCGACACACTCATCATCCTTCCAGTCTCAGGCGTGCGCTATACGGTTAAGTCAGGCGATACGCTCGCCGGCATCGCAAAGAAATACGGCGCAGATAGCGAAGAAATCGGCATTTTCAATGGTCTCGCCTCCTCTGCTGAACTTAAATCGGGTTCAGAAATCATCATTCCGGGCGGTGAAATCACGGCAGCGGCAAAACCGGCGGTGAAGACTACTACCAAAACGACTACGAAATCTGCTATTTCAACCGGAGGTGGCTCAACGCCAACGTCCAGCTACTTCATAAATCCTGTCTCGGGTGCCATTTTGACCCAGGGTATCCATGGAAATAACGGTGTAGACCTTGGCGCTCCTGCCGGCACCCCTATCTCTGCGGCTGCAGCAGGTACGGTCATCATTTCAAAGACCTCAGGCTGGAACGGCGGCTACGGCTCCTACGTAGTGGTTTCGCACGGAAATGGCATGCAAACCCTCTACTCACACATGAGTAAGGACGTTGCGACGGTGGGTGAAACCGTCTCTGCAGGCGATCTCCTCGGCTATGTGGGCGCAACGGGCGAGGCAACCGGTAACCATCTCCACTTCGAGGTTCGTGGGGGCAAGAACTGGCTCGGCGCCTGCACTCTGATGAAGGCCTGCCGTTAGTTAGAAAAGAAATACGACTGAAAAGCGAGGCTTTGCGCCTCGCTTTTCGCATTTAGGACTTCTGGATGAAGAAATTCTTCCCGAGTTTAGTCTTTAGCTCCCTCGCCTTGCGGGCATTTCGGCTAATCTTTATGCGGTGCTTTGCCTTTATGGTCAGAAGTCGGGCGAGCGTTTTCTCCGTTATGCTGTCGGCGCCGGTGCTTCTCTCGTAGATGTCGTCCACCATGGCCGCTACCCTGCTATCGAGGACGACCTCCGTGAGGTAGTCCCCTATCACCACAACGTAGTATTCAGGCCGCGGAAACAGTTTTTCTTGGTGGTACTGCCGCAAATCAGTAGCAAACCGCGCCTTAAGTGAGCGATCGAGCGCCGTTTCTCCGCCTACGGTCATGAGAAACTGCCGATTCTCGCTCGTGATGTGCTCGATGAGTCGCTCCTCGGTCTCTTTGCGGGCTACGTAGAACCAGTAATGCGGATCATACGAAAACACGGCCTCGCTGCGGGGTGTGCGCTCGATAATCTGGTTTTGGGTGTGTCCCCAGAAGGTATCGAGGTGTTTAGTAGTAGAAAACGTATAGGATACGGTCTCTTTTTCGGTTAGGGCGAGAATATCGCTCGATTCGCTCGTGGGTATGTAGGCAGCGGAGAGCGTCGCGAGGGTATCCTGCATACGGCGTATCCAGGCGGTGTTGAGTGAAACCCGTCCCTGGTAGACCACAACCACTTCCTCTCCTTTCAGTTTCCGGAGGGCCGCATAGAACCCCTGTTTGGTAACGCCCCGACGTTCGAGGTCGATTTTATGGAGAAGTGTGAGGGTGGTTTGCTCTCCTGCGACCAGAAAATGCACTATCTCCTCCTCGATAGTCTTCGGATCGATCAAACTCATGTCCCTAACTATACACCCTATAGTAAAAAACTATTTTACCAGAAGCAATAAAAGATTGTGTATTTATGATAATACAGCAAAGATAAGGAGACTAGGTCGCTAGCCAGCCGCCGTCCACGTAGAACGTGGCTCCGGTTACGTAACTTGCCTCGTCTGAAGCTAGAAATACCACCATTGGAGCGACCTCTTCTGACTTTCCGATCCGTCCCAGGGGTACATTCGCAAGAAAAGCATCGAGCGCTCCCTTGGGCATACTTTTGCTGCGGCTCATGTCGGTATCAAT